>JAKIZM010000005.1 GCA_022708025.1 Bacteroidota bacterium
CTTCAAAATGTTATATGAACAATCCCATTTAGCTCAATAAAGACAGTCATAAGGAAGAATTTTTAAGAAATAATTATTTGTCCGTTAAATTATCTTTGTTTTTATGTCCTATATCGGATTTGAGATTCTGTTAAAACGGTTTGACTTTGCATTTTTAACGGCTTATTTTTTCCTATCAAAATTTATATCGGGAGCAAACTCTTGATTGAAAAGTCACTCGGCATATTTGAAACTAATAGTGTGTCTTCATCAATAAATGCATTATCGGTTATCATAAAAGAAAATTCTGTAAATGTAATTAACAAGCAGGTTATCGGAGACGGAATAGTAGCTCTGATATTTACAGGCAATTTAGGAGCACTGAAGAAAGCTTTTAAAAAAGGAGCGGAGCATTTAAGTGCTTCCAATGAATTCAGAGTCTTTCATATTATTCCTATGCCTCATAAAAATCTGCTTTCTTTATTTGGAATCAGAGGTTAAAATTATGTCTACTTCTTTCGGTTTAATTGAATCAAAAGGTTTAGTTGCATTAGTTGAAGCAGCTGATATAATTCTTAAAAACTCACCAGTTGAAATATTGGGCGTTCGTAAGCTGAATAATGGTTTAACAGCACTGGCTGTTAGCGGCGATCAGGATTATGTTAATGCTGCTGTAGAATCAGCAGTAGATGCCGGGAAAAGAGTTGGTGAAGTAAATGCATTCACAGTAATTAATGAACCACCCAAACAAGTGATGAAAATATTTGGTGATTTGTTTTCAGCTTCAATGGAATCTGATGAATTAATTCTTGATATTAACGAAGAATCAGGCATTAGAGTGAACAGAATTACAATGCCTGAGATTGAAGGACATAAGATCAAGGATAAAAAACCTAAAACCATCAAAAAAAGAGAAATATCAAAAAAATCTGTAGAAGTATCTCATCCTGATGAAGAAAATAAAAAAGTAACTTCTGATAAAGTTGTTCAGATAAAACATAAAACAAAAGATGATTTATCTTTTTCAGTAAATACTTTGAAACAAAAAGAATCAGAAGAGTCTGAATCAGAAAGCGATATCAACTTATCTACAATTGAGCGTTTAAGAAGAGAAGCTTTAGGAATTAAGACAAAAGAAATAATCAAAGAAAGAAAGATTACTGTTGCTCCTGTAAAAAAGAAAAAAGAAAAGAGTGATGCAATCAGATCAGAAAATCAAAAAGTAGATTTTGAACTTATTGATAAAATGAATGTTCATAAATTAAGAAATTATGCGAGGAAATTTTCCGGATTTCCTATTAAAGGCAGGGAAATATCCAGAGCTAACCGAGGTGAACTTATAGAATATTTTAAAAAATTACATTAGTTGAAGTAAGTGAAAAACAAGATTATTATAATAATAGCATCGATATTGTTTTCGATTCTGATATGGGGCTCGATTACGTTGTCCGATCAGTTCTTCTCTTCGATGGATATGGATATAAAAGTTGTAAATCAACCAACCGGATATTCTTGTGGATTTGTGGATCCTGAAACAGTTTCATTAAAGATTAAAGCAAAAGGGTGGCAATTACTTTCATTAAGATTAGGTGGCGAAAATCAATTTCTGATTTCTGCAGATAATGATAGCGGATTAATGAGTAAAGATCCTTTTAACCAGCTTAATGAAAATACATGGATTAGTTCCGGAATTAATATTATTGAAATATCACCAAGAAAAATAACTTATGATGTTGAAAAAATTAAAGTTAAGAAAGTAAAAATCATTCCAGAAGTTAAACTTGATTTTAGTAATGATTATGGATTAGCTACTCCGATAAAAGTTTTTCCTGATTCAGTTCTTGTTGCCGGACCAAAAAGTATTATGGATACTCTTTCTTTCGTAAAAACTAATCCGTTAGAATTAACTTCACTTGACAGTCCAACTAAAGTAATTGCTGAAATTAAAGAAGTCAGAGGCTTTCAATTTGAAAGAAAAAGTGTTGAGTTGAATCTGGATGTTCAGAGAATAGTTGAAAAAGTGTTTACTGATATAAAAGTAGTAATAAATGATATTCCAAAAGACCGCCATATAGTACTTATTCCAAATACTCTTGAATGCAGCCTGAGAGGCGGAATAAGCATTTTAGGAAAAATAAACAGTGATCAGATAACTGCATCGGTGTTTTACAGTCAGATTGTTTATGATACAACAGGAACTATTATGCCTAGATTAATAATTCCTGAAAACACACAGCTTGTTTTTACAAAACCTGCCAGACTTAATTACATAATCAAAAAGTTTGAATAGCAGTAACTGAATTCAATTAAATTAAAGGCAACTTTTTATGTTTATTAGCTTTGAAGGAATAGATTTTAGTGGTAAATCAACACAGGTAAAACTATTAGAAAATTATTTAAAAGATCAGAATAAAAAAGTTAAACTAATCCGCGAACCAGGTGGTACAGAAATATCTGAGAAGATAAGAAAAATTTTACTTGACAAAGAAAATAATCATATGGTTATGGAAACAGAGATTTTTCTGTTTTCCGCAAGCCGAGCTCAATTAGTCAGAGAAGTTATCAGACCTAGTCTTGAAAAAGGATATTATGTTATTTCGGATAGATTTCATGATTCATCCACAGCTTATCAGGGATATGGAAGAGGTTTACCTGTTGATTCAATAGTTAAAATTAATAATCTTGCAATCGGCAATACTGTGCCGGATATAACTTTTTTTATAGATATTCCAAATGAAGTGGCAATTGCCAGAAAAGCTCAAAGATCGATGTCTGATCTTGACAGAATAGAAGTCTCTGATGAAAATTTTTTTGAAAGAGTTAGAAATGGTTATCTTAAAATTGCTGAATCTGAAAAAAGGTTCAGAGTAATAGATGGCACAAAAAGTATTGAAGAAATTAATGAAATGATAATAAATGAAATAAATATTCTTGAAGGTGTTAATAAATGAAGATTCGTAAATATGTGTTGTTTTCACTGTTGATTGTAGTAACAATTAGTGCATTTGGTTTTATAATTTCAAATAAAGATATCTATTTTGAAATTACAAAAAACCTTGAACTATTTGGGAAAGTATATAAAGAAATATCTTTTAATTATGTGGATGAAGTTGATCCTAAAGAATTTATGAGAGCAGGTATAAAAGGAATGTTAAGTAAACTAGATCCTTATACTGTTTTTATTGATGAAAAAAATCAGGACGATATTGATCTGCTTACAAACGGTAAATATGGCGGTGTGGGGATTTCTATCGGAGTAAGAAATGATAAAGTTACAATTCTCGAAATCCTTGATGGATATTCTGCTCAAAAACAGGGCTTAAGAGTTGGAGATGTAATTACTTCAGTTGGTGATAAATCAGTTTCTGTTGATAAGATTGACGAGATTTCCTCATTAGTTAAAGGTGAGCCGGGTACATCTGTTCAATTAAAGGTTTTAAGGTCAAATGAAAGTGATACCTTGATCTTTAACTTGATAAGAGAAGAAGTGATTATTAAAAATGTTGCGTTTGCTGATTTCTATCCGGAGAATTCAGGAAATGTGTATATAAAACTTACTAACTTCAGCCGTTCTGCAGGTGATGAATTAAGAAATGCTTTGCGCGAATTAAAAAACAAAAAAGAAATCAATTCAATAGTGCTTGATTTACGTGGTAATCCGGGAGGATTGTTAGACGTTGCTGTTGATGTTTGTGATAAATTCCTTAATAAAGATGTATTGATTGTTTCAACAAGAGGAAAAGACCTGAATAGTGAAAAAAAATACTTTGCAAAAGAAGAACCTTTAGCAGGTAATGAAAAACTTGTTGTATTAATTAATGGAAACAGTGCTTCAGCATCTGAAATTGTAGCTGGCGCAATTCAGGATCACGATAGAGGAGTGATTTTAGGAACTCAGTCTTTTGGCAAAGGATTAGTTCAAACTATTACTCCGCTTAGTTTTAACACATCTTTAAAAATTACAACGGCAAAGTATTATACACCAAGTGGCCGCTGCATTCAGAAAGTAGATTATTCAATGAACAACAAGGTAATTCCTGAACACGATTCACTTAAGAAAGATATTTTTTCAACAGATAATAAAAGAACAGTTTATAGTGCCGGTGGTATTACTCCGGATACTGTAGTTGAATATTCAATTAAAAGTGATCTGCTGAAAGACCTTTTAGCTAAAGGTAAGATTTTTGACTTTGCAGATAAATACTATTATAAAAATGAGAAATCAGATTTTAAGAAAATAGATGAAAAGAAATTGATAGCTGAGTTTAAACAATATCTGAAGGATTCGGATTATAAATATGAATCAGAAACAGAAAAGAAATTCAATGAATTGACCAAAACAATTAATGAAAAGAATAAAACAAATAACATTGAAAGCTCATTGCAAAAAATTAAAGCTGATTTAAATAAAATTTATGAAAATGAGTTTAATGATTTTACAAAAGAAATAATTTCTGAGCTTAAAATTGAAATTGCTTCAAGATATTTTGGTACAAACGGTGCCATTAAAGAGCGCTTAGTATATGATAAACAGTTTAATGCAGCTCTTAATATTTTTTCCGATAAAAACACATATTCCAAATTGCTTAATAGCAGCAGTAAATTATAAAAATTATGACTAAATCTTTAATTAGAAGAGCAAGAGCGTTTTACAGGGTTAATCCGGTTTATAGTGATTGTCCATCCTGTAAATCATCAGCTTCATTACAAAGATCTCATAGCAGGAATTTCAAAGAGAAATTAGTTAGTAAACTTTTATTTCATAAATATTACAGATGTAAGGAATGCGGATGGAGGGGCGCAATTAAAACAATCAGATTTAAGGCAGCTTCTTTATTAGTTATTTTATTTTATATGTTACTTATTCTTACTGCCGGGTTTATTACCCATCAGATTTTAAAAAGACTGTTATAAGCAATTATTTTTCAGGATAATATTTTTAATGATAAAAATGATTTTATAAAATAAGGTTTTCGTTTGTTTTAAAAACATAAATTTATAACTTAGAACATTTGAAATATAAATAATTTGTATTTGACAAACAGGGAAAACCTTGCTTTTTCCCCTGTGCAATCCACACTTTAATCTAAATAATTTTTAATATAGTTCCAGGCAATACCTGTGAAAGAACTTTTTGTAATTTTGCCTGTAAGGTAAAGGAATACTGATGAAAAAATCTTTTCTGGATTACATTTTTAGAAACAGATTACCTGTTGTGCTTTTTGTTGTTATTGCTTCATTTACATTAACATATTTTGTATCAAGAGCTGAAAGAGATGGTGTTGGTTATTCGCCAGATCAACCAATAGCTTATTCACATAAGCTCCACGCAGGGGATATGAAAATTGATTGTCAATACTGCCACGTTGGTGTTGAAAAATCCAGGCATGCAATGGTTCCCGCTGTTGCTACCTGTATGAACTGCCATACTGTGGCAAGAAAAGATAAACCTGAAATTGTTAAGCTTACAGAATATTATATTAATGGAATACCTCTAAAGTGGAAACGAATTCATAAGGTTCCGGATTATGCCTACTTTAATCATTCAGTTCATGTTAATAAGGGGATAGATTGTACAGCTTGTCATGGTGAAATTACTACTATGGAAAAAGTCGGTCAGATGAACTCTTTCACTATGGGAAGTTGTTTAAATTGTCACCGGAATGCACACGCTAAGTTCCCTGAATTAAGAGATAAAATTAAACCTGGTCCTGAATATTGCTCAGCTTGTCACAGGTAATGGATAACTAAAAATCAGAAGTAAGTATGAATAGAAAAAAATTTTTTACGTCATTAACGATTGGCACATTGGGATTTACTCTTTTTAATACATATCCATTTAAATTTTTTAAAGATAAATCTAAAACACTCAATTCAAATGTGAAATTGAAGATCAATCCTATGGCTGTTAGTAGAAAAAATAAAGGTGGTAAGAATGTCTGAACAGAATAATGGTTTAAACACAGCTAACGAAGATAATACTCCTCATCCAAATTACTGGAGAAGTTTCGAATCATTATATAGAGATCCAAAAGTAATTGAAGCAAAGGCTCACGAATTTAAAGAAGGCGTTACGGATGACTTTTCTCCTTCGGGTATGTCAAATATTTCAAGAAGAAAATTCTTTGCATTATTAGGTGCATCTGCTGCATTAGCCGGTACGGCTTGTACTGATTATCGTGATAAAGGTGAGATAGTTCCGTATAATGTTAAACCGGAAGAGATTACAGTCGGGAAACCAAACTATTATGCTTCTACTTGTACAGCCTGTCCAAATGCTTGTGGAATATTAATTAAAACCCGCGAAGGTCGCCCAATAAAGATTGATGGTAATCCGGATCATCCGGTTAATAAAGGAAAGATTTGTGCAAAAGGTCAGGCAAATATTTTAAATCTATATGATCCTGAGAGAATTAAGGCACCACAGAAAAATTCAAGCTTAACTTTTAATGAAGTAAGCTGGAAGGATGCAGATAATGAGATAATAACAGCACTTGGATTAGCAGGCAGCGATGAGATAGCACTTATTACTCATTCAATTACTTCACCGACAATGCTAAAAGTGATAGATGACTTTAAAGCGAAATATCCAACAGCCAAACTCTATAGTTATGAATTATTTAATGACTCGATTAAAAATTCTGCCTGGAGAAAAACTTACGGCTCAGGAAATTTCCCTTTATTAAAATGGGATGAAGCTAAAGTAATTCTATCACTTGAATCTGATTTCCTTGGAACTGAAGGGCACAAAGTTGAAACCTCAAGATTGTTTTCACAAAACAGAGATGTTGATAGTAAGAAGTTTACAAGACTTTATTGCATTGACAGCAATATAACAATAACCGGAATTAATTCTGATTACAGATTACATATTAGACCTGAAGCACAATTAGAATTTGTATTAAGTTTAGCTAATGAGATTGCTAAAAAGGGGAACATCACTTCAGCGATAAGTGCATCAGGTTATGATCTCAATAATTTTGCAAAAAAATATAATCTCGATTCAAAAATTTTGAATTATCTTGTTTCGGATCTTATTGCTAATAAAGGTAAATCAATTATCACTGCAGGTAATTCACTGCCGGAAAATGTACATATAGCAGTTAATCTTTTAAATGATGCTTTAGGAAATAAAAATTTATACAGAACAGACTCTTCATCAGTATCGCTGGTTGATCATTCAACAATTGAAGAATTTGAAGCATTAGTTCAGAAGATGAATGCCGGTTCCGTTGCTGTTGTGATAAATATTGATTGCAATCCTGTGTATCATTTTGCAGATGATCTTGGTTTTGAAAAAGCACTTGCTAAAGTTCCATTAAGTATAACTCTTACAGAAAGGTTAAATGAAACTACAGCAGTTACACACTATGCACTTCCGCTCAATCATAATTTTGAAAGCTGGGGAGATGCAAAAGTAAGAACCAATGTTTTCTCATTACAGCAGCCGGTTATTGCACCTATTCATCAAACAAGACAAAAAGAATCAATACTTTTATCCTGGATATCAGGGAAATCGGATAGTTTTACGGAATATTTATATCTTACTTATCTGAAGAATAACTGGGAAAAGAATATTTATCCAACTCTTAATTCTAAAATTAGTTTTGATAAATTTTGGCTCGGCGCTTTACACGATGGTATTGTAAAAACTACTTCTCCTGTAATTTCGTATGGAGCAGCAAACACAGGTTCTTTTGACGAATCCAAGATAGAAATAAAAAATCCCGAAGGTTTTACATTAATCATAAAAGAAAACTATTCGCTTGGTGACGGCAGATTTGCTCACAATGGCTGGCTTCAGGAATTACCGCATCCTGTTTCAAAGGCAACCTGGGATAATTATGCTGCACTTTCCGAAAAGACTTGTAAAGATTTTGGATTAAAGGATAATGATCTTATTGAGGTAAGTGTTGAAAACAGAAAACTTAAATTACCTGTTCTTATGCAAGCAGGAACTGCTGATAATGTAATTGTTGTTGAGAGCGGATTTGGCAGAACTAATTCAGGTACAGTTGCTACAGGTGTTGGGTTTAATGTTAATTCACTTCTTTCATCTAAATCAAATTTATCTCCTTGGATTTATAGTAATGCTAAAATTACCAAAACAGGCGATACTTATTTAGTTGCTACAACTCAGGAGCATCATGTTTTTGATGATCCATTGGTTCAGGATTTACATATAATCAGGAAAATAATTCAGGAAGGTACTGTAGCTGAATATTTAAAGAATCCATCATTCATAAAAGAAAACAATGAGGCACAATTGCCAAGTGTTTCTAATCCCTATCCTTATAATGGCGTTAAATGGGGAATGGCAATTGATCTAAATAAATGTACAGGCTGCGGAGATTGTGTTGTAGCTTGTGATGTTGAAAATAATATTCCTGTTGTTGGTAAAGATCAGGTATTAAAAAGCAGAGAAATGCAATGGTTAAGGATTGACAGATATTATTCAGGCAGCCCGGATAATCCAAAAGTCAGTATACAACCAATGTTATGTCAGCATTGTGATCAGGCGCCGTGTGAAAATGTATGCCCGGTAGTTGCAACTACTCACAGTCCTGATGGATTGAATCAAATGACATACAACAGATGTGTTGGTACAAGATATTGTTCAAATAACTGTCCTTATAAAGTAAGAAGATTTAACTTCTATAATTTCAGAGATCACTTCAGAGATAGTTATCAGGAGAATCCTATTTTAGCATTGATGCATAATCCTGAAGTTACAGTCAGATCACGCGGAGTAATGGAAAAATGTACATTCTGTGTTCAAAGAATTTCGGAAGCAAGAGCTGATGCTACCCATCTGAAAAGAAACCTTAAAGGTTCGGATGTAACAACAGCCTGTCAGGATGCCTGCAGTTCGAATGCAATTTATTTTGGTGATATTAACGATAAAGAAGAAGAATTTTATAAATATAGAAATCACGAGCTTGGATATTATGTTCTTGAAGAGCTTAACGTCAAGCCGAATGTAACTTACATTGCAAAACTTAGAAATATTCATTCGGAGGAAGTTTAGTGAATATAGATTACTCTCAGGAAACGCCTCTTATAGCCGGAAGGTTGGACTTAGCTCAGATAGAAGAGCTGATTGCCCAGCCAATGGATACAAAACCCGATCGTAAATATTATATTGCGCTTTCGATATCTGTAACCGCGCTGCTTATCGGGGCAGTTTCTCTTGGTCTTACTTTCTATTATGGAATCGGGCTTTGGGGAAATAATCAGCCGGTTGGTTGGGCGTTTGAAATTGTTAACTTCGTTTTTTGGGTCGGTATCGGTCATGCCGGAACACTTATTTCTGCAATATTGTTTTTGTTAAGACAGAAGTGGCGTACCGGTATAGCCAGATTTGCTGAAGCGATGACGATTTTTGCTGTTATGTGTGCAGGCATTTTTCCTGCAATACATACAGGCAGACCCTGGATGGATGGCTACTTACTGCCTTATCCGAATCAACATGGTTTATGGGTTAATTTTACATCTCCTTTGTTATGGGATGTTTTTGCTGTTACAACATATTTTACTGTATCTCTGGTTTTCTGGTATGTTGGTCTTATTCCTGATTTTGGCAGTATGAGAGATAGAACAACATCCAAGATTAAAAAAACTATTTACTCAATATTCTCACTTGGATGGAGACACTCAAACAGACACTGGTCGCATTACGAAAAAGCTTATATGCTTTTAGCTGGATTTGCTACACCGCTGGTTTTATCAGTACATACCATTGTTAGCTTTGACTTTGCAGTTTCAATAATTCCCGGATGGCATACAACAATATTCCCTCCATACTTTGTGGCAGGTGCTATCTTTTCAGGATTTGCAATGGTTGTTACGGTACTAATTTTTGTAAGAAAGATTTTTGATCTGCAGAATATTATTACTATTGATCATTTAGAGAAAATGAATAAGGTAATTTTATCTACAGGTATGATGGTTGGCTATGCTTATTCAATGGAATTTTTTATTGCCTGGTACAGCGGAGTTCAGGCAGAATCATTCCTTTTCCTCAGCAGAGCATTTGGGCCGTATGCCTGGGCATATTGGATAATGGTAAGCTGTAATGTTCTAATTCCGCAGCTTTTCTGGTTCAGAAAAATCAGAAGGTCAATTCCACTTATGCTGATAATAGTAATATTCGTAAATGTTGGTATGTGGTTCGAAAGATTTGTAATTACCGTTACTTCATTAAATCGGGATTTTCTGCCATCAAGCTGGGCTTATTTTACACCTACAATGTATGATATCGGATTACTGATCGGTAGTTTTGGTTTCTTCTTTACTCTTGTAATTTTATTTACAAAATCTTTACCGGTTGTATCAATCTCAGAAGTTAAAGCCGTAGCAGATGGCGCGCAGCCTACTCATCATGGAGGTGCTTATCATGAATAATGATAAAAATTTGTATTGTATTGCCGCAACATTTAATACTCCTGATGAAATTATCAATGCCGCAAAAAAAGTTTCAGGTGCAGGTTATACTCATTTTGATGTAAACACTCCTTATCCTGTTCACGGAATGGATGATGCAATGAAGTTGAAACCATCTAAACTTGGTTTTGTTACCCTTGTTATGGGTTTAGCTGGCGCATCCATTGCATTGCTTTTTATGTACTGGAGTTTGTCTATTGATTATCCGTTAGTGATTGGCGGTAAACCATATTTTGCATTACCGGCTTTTATTCCGGTTACATTTGAAATGACAGTTTTGTTAGCTACAGTATCAACAGTAGTGGCAATGATTATGCTTTTCTTTCAGTTACCAAATAACAAGCATCCCTTGCATGATACTAAGTATATGAAGAGTGTATCACACGATAAATATGGAATTCTTATTGAAACAAATGATGATAAGTTTGATGAAAAGGAAGTTGAAAATTTTCTTAAAAATCTGAAGCCACTAAATATTGAATATATATATTATCCGCCTGAAGAAACTTATTCGATATTTCAGCCGAAGTTTTTATTATTATTAGCTGGTATTGCTTTGGTTGTTTCAGGTGGTACATATTTTTCATTAAACAAACTGATGTTTATGACACCATTTAACTGGATGATGGATCAGGCTAAACTTATACCGCAGAAAGGCAGCGAGTTATTTGAAGATGGTTTTGGAATGAGAAAGCCTGTTACCGGAACAGTAGCAAGAGGATTTGTTCCTTATCCTTACAAAGGACAGGTTAATCCAACCGAAGTTTTAGCAAATCCTTTCCTGCCTACAAAAGAAAATATTGCTTTAGGAAAGGCAAAATATGATATCTATTGTTCACCTTGTCACGGTTACTTTGCTGATGGAGATAGCAGGTTAAGAGGACAGTTTCCAAATCCTCCAACATTGCATTCTCAGAGAGCGAGAGACTTTAGTGATGGTATGTTTTATCATATAATAACAAACGGTCAGAATATAATGCCATCTTATGAATCTCAGATAACAAGGGATGAAAGATGGGCTATAGTTAATTATATAAGAGTATTACAACGTGCAAAAAATGCGAGTGATGCTGATTTAACAGAAATGAATAAGGAGGCTGGTAGCAATGTCGCAAACTGATTTTCATTACCAGAAAAAAGAATTACCGGCGAATCTCACAAAATTCAGTCTTGTTGTTCTGGCTATTGGAGTGGTCCTTTCTTTAATTGCATTTTTTGTTGATAGAGAAAGAGCACTGTTTAGTTATTTAGTTACCTATATGATGATAGTAAGCATTGCCGTGGGATCATTATTTATTGTTGCACTTGAATATATTGCCGGTGCTGATTGGAGTACACCAATAAGAAGAATTCCGGAATTCTTTTCCAGACTTTTACCTTTATTGTTCATACTCGTAATTCCGCTTCTTGTGTTTAACCACGATCTGTTTCATTGGGCACACAAAGAAGCAGTTGCAGAAGATAAAATACTGCAGGGCAAAGCACCTTATCTTAATATTACTTTCTTTGTAATAAGGACGTTTGTATTTATCGGTCTTTGGTCATTATTCTATTGGGTGTTGATAAGAAATTCGCGTAAACAGGATACTACAAAGGATCAGAATCTTACAACAAAAAATATCAGATTATCAGCAATCTTTATTCTTGTGTTTGCAATAAGTATTACCTTTACCGCAATTGATTTTATGATGAGCCTTGAGCCGCATTGGTTCTCAACAATTTACGGAGTTTATTTCTTCTCAGGAATAGTAGTAGCTGCATTAGCCGCGATAACACTTGCTGTTATAATGTTAAAAGAAAGAGGTTATTTTAGTCCGTGGATGACTGATGATCATTTATTCAGTCTTGGTGCTCTGATTTTTGCTTTTATAAATTTCTGGGCTTACATAGCTTTTTCACAGTATTTACTTATCTGGTATGCAGATCTTCCTGAAGAGACTTTTTGGTTCTTAACCCGATGGAATGGTAATTGGGCTTATCTGTCAATTCTTTTAATTATTGTTCAGTTTTTAGTCCCGTATTTTGCTTTATTAACCCAGCCTTCAAAGAAAGACCCAAAGAGATTGAAGTTTATCTCAATATGGCTTTTATTTGCTCATTTTATTGATTTGTTCTGGTTAATAATGCCGAATATGAATTCAATGAAAGATGGATATGTTTTTAGCTGGATTGATTTTGTATTTCCGATAGCCGGTGTTGGACTTATTATTTTAGTTTTTATTATTAGTTATAAAAAAGATAATTTATTACCAATTGGTGATCCAAAACTAAAAAGAGGAATGGATTTTCATCTCTAATATTAATTGAGATTCAAGGTTTTATATGAAAGAAGTTGTAAAAGAAATGACAAAAAGAACCGAGCAGGCATTTGTTAATCCAGGTGCCCGTTTTGGTTTACTTTATATTTATGTTCTGATAATAGGACTAATAATAGGTTTGTATTATATAAGTAATCTTGAAAATATTTCAAGACAATCAGTGCCTGCGGTGTTGCCGGATACAACAGCTGCGGTAACCGATCTGACTGTAAAAAAGGCAGTTAGTGTTCCGCCTGTTGTTTTAAGTGAAATATCTAAACCAACACCAAATCTTATAGCCGAAGGTGAAAAAGTATATAAAACAAACTGTGCATCTTGTCACGGTGATAATGGAGCAGGAGATGGACCGGCATCTGCAGGATTGAATCCGCCGCCAAGAGATTTTCTTGTAAAAGAAAACTGGAAAAACGGTACAAAACTTTCTGAGATCTATAAAACTTTGCAGGAAGGTTTGCCACCCAGCGCTATGATTGCTTACGATTTTCTTTTACCTGAACAAAAATTTGCAGTTGCTCATTACATCAGACAAACTTTTATACCTGGCGCTGAAACCGATACAGAAGATGATTTAAAAGCTCTTGATTTAACTTATAATTTATCTGCTGGAGTTCAATTAGCTGCACAAATACCTGTTAGCAGTGCAAGTATTCTTATTGAGAATGAAAATCAAAAAAAGATTGAGAATATTAATAAGCTGACAGAAAAAATAAACTCCCTAAGCAGTGAAGCCGGATATAGTATTTTTAATGAAGTAGTTAAGAATGAGAATACAGCCTTAACTTTTCTGACAATTAATAATGAATGGAAAAAGAGCGAAGACTCGTTTATAAATCTATTGGTAAACAATGTTAATCAGAACGGTTTTAACGGAGCGATATATAATCTGAGTTCTAATGAATGGAATGTATTGTATAATTTTTTGAATAAATTGATTTGATCTTTTATAAAATGAAACTGTTTCTTACAATATTCTTAATGATACTCTTATCATTATCAGGTCATTCAAACAATAAGAGTATAGAAGTTGGTATAGATGAGCAATTAGGTAAGTACCTTCCCCTTGATAAAACATTTATTGATGAAGATGGAAAACCGGTTATTCTAAAAGACCTTTTTACAAAACCGACAATCCTTTCATTTGTTTATTATAATTGTCCTGGTATTTGCAGTCCCTTGTTAATGGAACTTTCAGATATTATTGGTAAATCTGATCTTGTTGCCGGAGTGGACTATAATGTTGTATCAATAAGTATGGATCAGTTGGAAACTTCAAAAGATGCTGCTGAAAGAAAAGCAACATTTTATAAAGCTATAAATAAAAATATTCCGCCTGAAAGCTGGAAATTCCTGACCGGAGATAGTGCAACAATTAAAGAGGTTACTGATGCGGCTGGATTTTATTTTAAAAGACAGGGGAAAGAATTTCTGCATACAGGTGCATTCATATTTGTAGATAATAAAGGGAAAATTTGCCGTTATTTATTTCCGAGTTTTTCTGAAAGAAGCGGTTTTGGAATATTGCCTTTTGATTTTAAAATGGCAGTAACTGAAACAGCAGAAGGTAATGTTACTCCGACAATTGCCAAAGTTTTGCAGTTCTGTTTCAGTTATAGTCCTGAAGGACAAACTTATGTTCTTAATTTTACAAGAATATTTGGTATAGGGATTTTATTCTTAATCGGAGTATTTGTAGTATTTTTAAAATTTAAACCAAAAAAAGATGATACTAAAACGAGGTAGTTATTTAGATGAATGAAACAATAACAGTTCCGACAAACGGTAAACATCCAAGCTATCTGGAATATAAGGGAAAGTATAAAGGTTTTCTTGGCTGGGTACTTTCCACCGACCATAAAAGAATTGGAATATTATATTTGGTTTCTATACTTTCTTTTTTCCTTGTCGGTGCAACATTCGGGTTCCTATTAAGATTGGAATTGATTGCGCCGGGCAGAACGATAATGGATCCGCAGACTTACAATTCTTTTTTTACTCTTCATGGAGTAATAATGGTATTCTTGTTTGTAATACCTGCGATTCCAGCAATCTTCGGTAATTTCTTTCTTCCAATACTTATTGGTGCAAGAGATGTATCTTTTCCCAGACTAAATTTGTTGTCCTGGTATCTATATATCATCGGCGGATTGCTTGCAATAATTTCTATAATTGCTCCCGGCGGTGCTGCGGATACCGGCTGGACATTTTATATTCCTTACAGTGTCAGAACTGGAACGAATGTAATATATGCATTGTTTGCAGCTTTTGTTTTGGGTTTCTCTTCCATATTAACTGGTATTAATTTCGTTACTACAGTTCATCGTTTAAGAGCGCCGGGTATGACCTGGTTTAAAACACCCTTATCTGTCTGGTCAATATATTCAACTGCGTGGGTACAGGTATTGGTAACACCAATTATTGGAATTACATTACTTTTGGTTGTAATAGAAAGAACATTTAGTGTTGGATTATTTGATCCTGCATTGGGCGGTGATCCTGTTTTATTTCAACATCTGTTCTGGATTTACTCACATCCTGCTGTTTATATAATGATCTTACCGGCTATGGGTATTGTATCTGAAATAATTCCTGTATTTGCAAGAAGAACAATTTTTGGGTACAAGTTTATTGCATTATCAAGTGTGGCTATTGCATTCTTTGGTTCATTAGTCTGGGCACATCATATGTTTACTGCCGGAATGAGTAATACCGGACAATTTATTTTTTCTCTTTTAACGATGATAGTTTCTATCCCTAGTGCAATAAAAGTTTTTAACTGGACTGCAACACTCTATAAAGGTTCAATTGAATTAGCTCCGCCATTACTATACGTTCTTGCGTTTATATTTCAGTTTGCAATTGGCGGATTAACAGGAGTGATGCTGGGTATTTTGTCGATTGATATAATGGTTCATGATACTTCATTTGTAGTTGCCCATTTTCATTATGTTATGTTTGGCGGAACAGGCTTTGGAATCTTTGCAGCATTGCATTATTGGCTGCCGAAAATGTTTGGTAGAATGTATAATATTAAAGTTGCCAAAAGTACTTTCTGGCTTGTGTTTGTAGGATTTAATCTTCTTTATTTCCCGATGTTTATTATGGGATGGTTAGGAATGCCAAGAAGATATTATGATTATTTACCAGAATTCCATATCTATCATTTGCTATCAACCATTGGCTCCTGGATACTGATATTAGGAATACTAATTATGTTTACCAATTTTATTGTTGCCTTGATACGCGGTAAAAAAATTACTGAAAAGAATATCTGGGGCGGTGAAACTTTAGAGTGGACAATTGATACTCCGCCTATTCATGAGAACTTTTTGGAAATTCCAACAGTGCATGAAGCACCTTACGAATACAAACAAAACGAAACTGATATTAGACAATTTCAGGAGGTTAAGTGAGTACTCAAGAACATACGGTAACTCACATCCATCGTGATGATATTGGTGCACGAATGGGAATGTGGCTGTTCCTTTTTACAGAACTATTGCTGTTCGGAGGTATGTTTATTCTTTATTCCATTTACAGATATACATATCCGGATGCATTTCATCTTGCAGCAAAAGATCTTAACACTATAATAGGAACTTTTAATACAGCAATTTTGCTTACAAGTTCACTTACTATGGCATTGTCAATTGCTGCAATTCAGAGAGATCGTAAATCTCTTTCGATCTTTTTGCAGTTTATTACTATCCTGCTTGCACTTGGATTTATGGTAAACAAATATTTTGAATGGTCAGCAAAGTTTAGTCATGGTATCTATCCCGGTTCAGAGGTATTATTAGCAAAACCTTCCGGTGAGATTGTATTTTATGGATTGTATTATGTTATGACTGGTCTGCACGGACTTCACGTTATTATTGGAATGGTTTTGATTGCAATTATGATGAGATTTACTTATAAAGGAATAATTAAAGCTGATAGCTATGTTAAATTAGAAACGGTCGGATTATACTGGCACCTTGTTGATATAATCTGGATTTTCTTATTCCCGTTATTTTATCTGATAACATAAGATCAAATAGGAAATTTTATGGAAAAAAATCAAGAAAAACATTTAGATAATTCGCACAGTTATGGTAATTATATTCTGGTATGGCTTGCTTTGATGGCTTTAACCGCAGTTACGGTAGCTGTTGCAGGTATTAACCTTGGTGGATTAACAGTAGCAACTGCATTGATTATCGCATCTGTAAAAGGTTATCTGGTATTGACAATCTTTATGCATTTAAAAAGTGAAAGCAAAACATTCAGAGTGTTTGTTAGTGTAGCTCTGATTTTTCTTATAGTGTCTTTTATTTTATTATTTTCTGATTATTCTTTTATCGCAAGGAATTAAATATGTTTAATGGTGCATCCAATTTTTCTCACGATGTAGATTCTCTTTTTCTCTTTACATTAATTGTTTCGGTATTCTTTCTTGTACTTATAACAGGATTGATGATTTATTTTGTAATAAAATACAATCGGAAAAGAAATCCAAAAGCAACTAATTTTCACGGTAGTACTAAACTTGAGATAACCTGGACACTCATTCCTACAATACTTGTATTGATAATGTTCTGGTGGGGCTGGAAAGGTTATTCAAAAATGTCTGACATTCCGGAAAATGCTATGACCATTGATGTAACAGCACAAATGTGGAGCTGGAGTTTTAAATATGCAAATGGAAAAGTTTCTGATTCATTGTATGTGCCTGTAGATAAACCGATTGTTCTGAATTTACAATCTATGGATGTTGTTCATGCATTTTATATTCCTGCATTCAGAATTAAAAAAGATGTCTTTCCTAAACAAAACAGAGTTGTTTGGTTTGAGGCTGATGAAATTGGTGACTACGATATTGCCTGCGCTGAATACTGCGGGTTAAATCATTCGTATATGTATAACAAAATAAAAGTTGTTTCCGAAGATGACTTTAGTAATTGGCTCTATGGAAGTTTTGATACTGAAACAACAAAATAAACCGTTATAAACTATTAATTGCTTAATCAGATTAAAATAATTACCGAGCTTACTAAGCTTAGTATTACTATCTTCGTTACTGTTACAACTGCTTTCGGTTATATCGCTTATGCAGGTGTAATTAATTCGGCGATTATCCTTCCTACATTAGGTATTTTATTTTTAGCTTGTGGATCCGCTGCAATAAATCATTATCAGGAACGAAATACAGATCGCTTGATGGATAGAACCAAATCAAGACCTATTCCTTCAGGTAAGATAAAAGCATCAACAGTGCTTTTTATAGCTATCTTTCTTGCTGTCAGCGGATCAATTATGTTGTTTTTTGGCGGCGGTTTGCTTGCGTTGTTACTTGGGATTCTTAACTTGATTTGGTACAACGCTATTTATACACCATTAAAGAAAATTACTCCTTTTGCTATTATTCCCGGATCAATTGTTGGAGCATTACCACCAATGGTTGGATGGGTATCAGCAGGTGGAGATGTTTTTCATCCACAGATTTTATTAATTGCGATTTTTTTCTTTATCTGGCAAATACCGCATTTCTGGCTGCTTCTTTTACTTCTTGATAAAGATTATCAGAAAGCCGGTTTTCCTACTTTAACTCAGATTTTTAATCAGCAGCAATTAGGAAGGATAACTTTTGTCTGGATAATTGCCACAGCCATAACCGGTTTGCTTTTACCATTGTTTCAGATTTCTCATAATGGTTATATAAATTTAAGTTTATTACTCGCAGCAGTCTGGCTTAGTTATAAATCAATCAGTCTTACCAGAAGCACTGTTGAAAGAACATCTTATAAATTTGCTTTTAAGAACATCAATTACTTTGCTCTATTTATTGTGTTAATGGTATCAATAGATAGACTTTTAGCTTAATCAAAAAAACAAATACATATGGAATTTTTAGATAAATTAGTTTTACCTCAATCAGCTGAACATATCAAACTTTTACATTATATACTTACACTTGTTCTAGCTCTTTTTGTACCATTTATAAGTGTTGTTTTCGGAGGAACATTTTCTTCTATCTATTTTCTAAAGAGATTTAAAAAAACTGAAAACCCTTTTTATATAAAATTTTCAAAAGAGTTAATTGAAAATCTTACTGTTAATCCAGGCGTTGGAATAATACTGGGATTAATACCATTGTTAACTGCAATTTTGATTTTTGTTCAGTTGCTTCATACATCCTTAATACAGACTGTAAGTTTTCTTATACTATCATTTGTTTTTGTTTTGGCCGCTCTGGTTTTGATTTATATTTACAGATATTCGATAACGTCTGTTAAGTTAAATGATTCAGATAATAATAAAAATGAAAACAGTCTGTCAATATCAAATTCACTTTATCTCAAATCAAATTATGGTAAAATTGGTTTAATATTACTATTTGTAGGGATCTGGTTTTATGTCGCAGCTATAACATCGGCAACAAACTTTTCGTCCTGGAGTTTTACCGGAGTTATAACATCACTAGCTGCTCCAAAAGTTTTATTGAACTTCTTAATTTTTATTGTATTCGCATTTGCTTTGAGTAATGCAGCTTTTTTATTTATCCATTTATATTGGAAACGAAGGGAAAAGACAAGCGATTCTGATTATACAAAGTTCATGAAAGATATTTGCTCAAAAGCAGGATTAAGAGCTTCTCTTCCGTTACCGGTTTTAATTGCGATTAATGTATTTTCATTTTCAGAAACAACTTTATCTGGTTCGATTTTTATTTATTCAGTAGTAAGCATTCTTTTAATATTTCTTTCTTATCATTTATTCTATATGATATTAAACAAGAATGAATACAAATTTGGATCATTAATATTTTTTATTTTAATATTCGGCTGGGTTGCTTTAATTATTAAAGATCAAAAAGCAATGACAAATGCTACTGAATATCACTCATTAGTATTAAGTACAGATTATGATAAGATGCTTGCTGAACTGAAAGGAGAGGGGACAATTGCTGTATTAAACGGTAAAGAGATTTATGATGTTAGATGTGCAAGTTGCCATAAGTTTGACCAGAAATTTGTGGGGCCAGCTCATTTTGATGTATTGCCAAAATATGAAGGTAAAGAAGGTCAGTTAATTGCCTATATTAAAAATCCTGTAAAAGTAGATCCTGCTTATCCCCCTATGCCAAATCCCGGTTTAACTCCACCGGAAGTAGATGCAGTAGTAAAATATCTATTGGAAGAATATAATAAACATAAAAAATAGTCGTTATTATTTTTAAACGAGCTGAAATTAATTTTCTTTTTGTTTATTAAAACAAGTCCGGATCCTCTTCATTTATCTGATCTTCAAAGTTATCAGTATCCTTAATCGTTAACATACTGCTTAACATATCTTTAAATTGAAATCCTGATTGAAGTCCGAATTTACTTAGCATAGAATACTCAGATAATCCGTGAAGAATAAACTCCATAAAAAGCAGTGAAAGTGTTTCATCTGCATCTGCCTGATATTTGTTTATTACTGATTTAAGTCCGGGAATTTTTAGTAAAGTTGATTTGTATTCTTCATTAGTTGCATTAAGAAGAATATCTATGTGATTATTTTTTGAAAACCAGTTAATAATTTCAGAGTATGGATTTTTTCCTTGTTTTTTCTTTAACAATTCAGGATTTGGAAAATACTTTTCAAAAATCGTTTTAATTGCTTTATTAATCAGGATATTAGCAACTTTAACAGGTCCTTCTTGTTCACCCTCGTAAACGAGCTCTACTTTTCCTGTTATGGTTGGTATCACTCCGGCTAAATCTGAGATTCTTGCATAAACTGTTTTTTCTGAATTGATGATTCGTCTTCGTTCAGCATAACTGATTAAATTTTCGTACGCAGAAATTGTTAATCTTGCTGAGACACCACTTTTCTCATCCACATATTCACTTTTTCTTGCTTCAACAGCTATTTGTTCAATTAGTTCTTTTAATAAAGGGTAAACAATAACGTGATCGCTTTGTTCATCTGCTAAATTTGCTTCCTGTTCAGTAATATTTTGTGATATAGAAATTGATTTGGGATAATGAGTAATTATTTGGCTATCAATTCTGTCTTTCAATGGTGTAACAATAGCTCCTCGGTTTGTATAATCTTCGGGATTTGCAGTAAATATAAATTCAATATCAAGCGGAAGCCGTAATTTAAATCCACGGATTTGTATATCATTTTCCTGAAGAATATTGAATAGTGAAACTTGTATTCTTGCCTGAAGATCTGGCAATTCATTAATTACAAATATTGAGCGATGTGACCTTGGGATTAATCCAAAATGTATAACTCTTTCATCTGAATAAGGTAATTTTAAGTTTGCTGCTTTAATCGGATCAACATCACCAATAAGATCAGATACAGTAACATCAGGTGTAGCAAGTTTTTCAGTATATCTGAAAGATCTGTGGAGCCAGGTAATCGGAAGATCATCGCCCATTTCTTTAACTTTCAATTTGGACTGATAAGTTATTGGATTTAACGGATCTTCATTCAAATCGCTTCCTTCAATAATAGGAATATATTCATCAAGAATATTAACTAATAATCTTGCAATTCTTGTTTTTGCCTGTCCTCTTAATCCAAGTAAAAGAATATTATGTCTTGATAAGATCGCAGTTTGTAATTCGGGCAGAACAGTTTCATCATAACCAAAAATTCCTTCGAAAGGATTTGAATTATTTTGAAGTGATGCAATCATATTTTTGCGCATCTCATCTTTTATTGAAACAGGTTTATAACCGCTTCTTTTTAATTCACCTAAATTTTTAATATTGTTAACATTCATACAATCACCTTACTCTCTTTTTTCTGTTTCTTATGTAATCTTCAAAAATAAAATCACCTAATCCGGATAGACTGCTGTAAAAGGCTCTTCCATTATTTGTTTTAGTAAATTCCCTTACGAACTGCTGCAAATAAGGATCGCGGGCAATCATAAAAGTTGTAATGGTAATTCCTGCTCTTCTGAATTTTGCAGCCTGATCTAAAGTTCTGTTTAATATTTTTCTATCCAGACCAAAACTGTTTTTATAATATCTTATTCCTTCTTTCAAGCAAGTTGGTTTACCGTCTGTTATCATAAATATTTGTTTGTTGTTGGTCTTTCTTCGTCTTAAAATATCTCCTGCTAATTCAAGTCCGGCAACAGTATTTGTATGATAAGGTCCGACTTCAAGATAAGGAAGATCTCTGATTGAAATTTCCCAGGCATCATTTCCGAATACAATTATATCAAGAGTATCTTTTGGATATTTTGTAGTGATTAATTCGGAAAGAGCCATTGCAACTTTTTTAGCTGGTGTGATCCGGTCTTCTCCGTATAAAATCATTGAGTGAGAAATATCTATCATCAGAACGGTTGAAGTTAAAGTTTTATAATCTCTTTCTTCAACTTCCAGATCATCTTCTGTTAAACTGAATTCTTCAATACCATGATTTATCTGTGCTTTTCTGATAGAATCAGTTATATCAATTTGGTCAGGCAGATCTCCGAACATATATTGTCTTTTTTCAGATGTTTGTTCATCGCCCTGACCGGCTAGAAAAGTTTTATGATTGCCTGTTAAATTCCTTTTCAGTTTACCGAATATCTCTTCAAGAGATCGCTTTCTTATAGTTCTTTCTGATTTATTTGTTGGAATAAATTTTAATGATTCATCATCCTGTTTAATATAATTTTGATTTTTCAGATCCTCAATAAAATCAGCCATGCCATAGTTATTGTCGGTAATTTTATATTTTCTATCAATCTCATTCATCCAATTTAATGCTTCCTCTACATCACCTGAAGAAATAGTGAGAAGCTGAAGAAAAATATTTAAAAGATTTTCAAAAGTTGATTTCGCTTTAATTTTTGAAGGATCAAATTTTGTAAATCTGTAACCATTCATAACTATACCTAATCAAAAACAATTAAATAGTTGAGTAATCTTAATTATTAAGTTCTAAATAATAATTTTTTATTAAATAGGAAAGGGAATTATTTCTTGCTTAATTTTTTTATCAGATCGTTAATTCTTTGATCAGAATTATTTATCTGCAAAGCATTTCTATAATATCGAAGTGCCATACCTTCATTTTTATCACTCAGATAAGCATCGCCCAAAGCACTTATAACTTTAAATGATTTGGGAAATACTTTAATAATTTCTTTAAGATAAATAATCGCATCAGGCGCTTTATTTAATTCCAATAAATTTTTAGAAAAAACAGTGGTTCCATCTTCATCGAAATTAAAAAGTTCTTTTTGATATTTATAAATATAAGTGAGTTTTGAAATTGTGGAGTCAATACCGTTTGTTTTGTAAGTTTTCATTAACTCCTGTGATATTGTTTGAGTAATTACCGGTTGAACACCTGTTGAATATAGAGCTAAAATATCTTTAGCGGGTTCTCCTAAATTAATATCTCTGATATTTGTTAAATAAACTGCTGCATTTTTTCCATTTGAAGATATCATTAACATACCGCTGAATCCTGTGCCTGCACCTGCATGACCAAAATATTTTAATGAATCATTCTCAAACTCCAGTGAAAATCCTAATCCGTAATCAACATAGCTACCGTTTTTAAGACGAGTTCTTTTTGTCATTATTTTTAATGTAGTTTCATCAACTAATTTATTATCAAGCAGGGCTTTTGCAAATAGTAACAGATCTTTTGAATTGGATAAAAACCCTCCGCCGGCAACTTTGATACTTAAATCAGCTAAAGCAGCATTTATAAAATTATACTCAACATTTTTCTCATATCCCCGAACTCTGAACGGAATAATTTCCCGCTGTTTATCAGCTCTGGTTGTTAACATTCCTGCAGGTTTAAGAATATTTTCATAAATATAATTTTCAAACGGCTTTTTAGTTACTTCTTCAATAATCGCAGCAAGTATGTTATAACCTAATGATGTGTACAAATATTTGGTTCCCGGTTCAGACATCAAGGAATCATATTCAAAAACTTTTAAAGCTTCTTTTGTAGATTGATAAAATTTTTTACTGTCAAATTCTCCTTCTTTATAATTCCTGATTCCTGCTGTATGACTTAACAATTGTCTGATAGTGAACTTATATTTCTTTTCGGGAAAGTAAGGGATATATTTTCTTATATCTATATCAAGATTTATAATTCCTTTTTCCCATAATTGCATTATTGCTACTGCAGTCATTGGCTTTGTTATAGAAGCTATCCTGAATAATGATTTTTCAGAAACTGCAACATTATTTTCGATATCAGAATATCCGATACTGTTAAACCATTTAATTTCTTTATTAACTAACAGTCCTGCCGTTACAGAGGGGATTTGTTTAATTTTGATATAGTTTGAAATGTATTCATCTAAAATTTTGTTTATTGTTTGCTGAGCATTTGCCTGATATGAAACAAAAACAAAAAATATTAACAAAAATGTTTTAATCTTCTTTATGTCTAACATCGTTCAATAATATTTAATAAAAAAAAAGCTGTCAAAGGACAGCTTATAAATCCTATTTAACAATTACCCTTTTTTCAATTATGTTATCAATCAGGTTATATTGTTTTGCCTCTTCCGAAGTAAGAAAATAATCTCTGTCGCAATCTTTTGTAATCTGTTCAATTGATTTGGAAGTATGTTCAGCTAATATTTTATACAAAGTATCACGGGTTTTAATCATTTCTTTTGTTTGAATTTCAACATCAGTAACCTGACCGCCAATTCCCTGAGTCCAGGGTTGATGAATCATAATCTTTGAATGCGGGAGTGAAGACCTTTTACCGGCAGCGCCGCCAGCTAAAAGTATCGCACCCATGCTTGCTGCCATACCAACACAGATTGTTGCAACATCAGGTTTTATATATTTCATTGTATCGTAAATTGCTAATCCGGCTGAAACACTTCCGCCGGGTGAATTAATATACATCTGGATATCTTTTTCACTGTCTTCAGCTTCAAGAAAAATTAATTGTGCAATTGTTAAACTTGCAACGTGATCATCTATTGCTGTTCCTAAAAAAACAATTCTTTCTCTGAGCAAACGGGAATAGATATCCATTCCTCTTTCACCGCGTCCGGTCTGCTCAATTACATAAGGTACCAACTGGTTATAAATTTCAATATTATTTTTCATCTTTTACCTCTTGTTTTGATTTCAATTTATCAGCATCAACTTTTACAATAGTATTATTTGATTTAAGAAAATCGAATAACTTTTTATCAAGGATACGTTCACCCTGATTTGATGATTTGTAATAGTTAATAAGTTTATCAACCGGTAAACCGGTTTTTACTGATTCAGACTCAGCTAATTCATTTAAGTCCTGATCAGTTAATAATATATTTTCTGCTTTTTGTATTTCGTTTTTTATTAAATACCATTTTACTTCATTTTCAGCCGATTTTTCTAATCTGTTCCTTGCCTCTTCTTTATTAAACGGATATTTAGATTTTTTTGCCTGTTCTTCTTCATTCTTAACATATTCATTAAGGATATTATTAACTAAAGAGCGAGGCGGAACGAAATCGTTTTTCTTAAGAATTTCGCTGATCAGTTTAATTCTGATCATCTCTTCAGTCTGGTTATCGTAATATGATTGAATATCTTTTTTTATTTCTTCACGCAGATCAGCTTCAGTTGAAACTTTATCACGGGTTACTTTTTTAATCAGTTCTTCGTTTAACTCCGGATAAATTATTTTCTTTAATCCCAGAATCTTAACATCATAATTATATTCTTCTTTATGAACTTCTTCAGTGCCATCATCGTGTTTATGAGTATGTTCATCTTTAAAGACAAAATTAAATGATTCTCCGACTTTTTTATTTCTGGAGTTTTTAACTATTTCTTTGGAAATGCCATCAGCGGTTAAGTCTATCTGCATCTTCTCAGGAATGGTATCCGGAATTTTTTCACCATTTTTTTCAACCAGCAGAACCTCAGCATCAATTACAAATTTTTCATCAATAATTTCTTCAGCATCTTCTAATTCTTTATTTGCTTTTAAGATATAGTCTATCTCTTTCTGAATTTCATTTTCATTTACAATCAAATCAGGAATCTCGAATGTTAAATTTTTATAGTCCTTTACATTCAGCGTTGGAATAGTTTCAAATTTAACTTTGAATGAGAGATCTTTTTCAGGTTCAAATTTAAGATCAGTCATTTCAGGCTGACCAATAGGCTTTAATTGCTTTTCATCAGCAATTTTCCAAAAAAATGAATTGGCAACTTTTTCGGAAGCTTCATATTCAAAAGCATCACCGTACATTTTTTTAAGCATAGAAAGCGGTGCTTTGCCTTTTCTGAATCCAGGTATCTGAATTTTTTTAGCTTGTTTTTTTACTTCTTCTTCGATTTCTTTTTTGATTTCATCGTACTGAAGTTTTATTTCAACCTCTTTTTCTGAAGAGCTTAAATCGACAACATTAAATTCCATAAAAACAGTAACCTCAAAAAAATAATAAATGAATTGATGTGAAAGTGCGAGAACGGGGACTCGAACCCCGACACCTCTCGGTACTAGATCCTAAGTCTAGCGCGTCTGCCAAATTCCGCCATTCTCGCGATTTTTGATTTCGGGTTAAATTTTTAACAAAATGACCACAAATCTCAATTATTATTCGTTTTTTATTGAAAAAACGCTTGCAAATATACTCTTACCATTTTTGCCAAACAAATTAACTTAAAGTCGCTTATGCAATCTCTAAGCATTTTTTACGGGACATTCAGCAGATAAGACTAATATTTCTTATTTTTATAATCTAAATGATATTTAATTACTATCTACGTGTGAGGTATCTCAATGGGGTATAGGTATGTGAAATTTACCTCTGCCGGAGCTGAGAAAAAAATTAATGAAGATTCTATAGAAGTTATAGAGATGCAGGATGGTTTACTGTGTTTACTATGCGATGGTCTGGGTGGTGAACATGGCGGAGATCTTGCAGCAAAAATCGCACTAAAATCAGCAATGTATTTTTTTTCGGCGGGTGATTCCTCCGATTACATTGAGAGAATTAGGTACACAATTGAAGAGACTAATACTTTTTTATACAACCGCTCTCTCAATACCGGATTTGAAAAAAACATGGCTACAACAATTGAGCTTATGTTCTTTACTGAAAATTTTATTTACTGGGCTCATATCGGAGATTCAAGAATATATCACCTGAAGTCTCAGAGATTACATCTGCTGACCAAAGATCATTCATTGGTGCAAAAACTTTTAGATGAAGGATTTATTTCCGGTAGTCAGGCTAAAAATCATCCTCAACGAAATGTAATCCTTAATGCACTTGGTGAACATCAGCATACACAGCCTGATATAAGCAAAATAAAAATCAATGATTTTGAGATTAATAAATTCTTTTTATGTTCGGATGGGGTTTCGAATCTGATTAGTAATAAAGAATTAGAAGAGATATTAAACTATGTAGATCTGGAACAGATGAAAACAGAGTTAATAAAATTAATTAAACAGCGAGGTGCACCTGATGATTATTCTTTCATTATTTTAGAAAAAATCCGATGATTGGAAGAAAAATACAAAATTATAAAGTTGTTTCGTTGCTTGGTGTTGGCGGAATGGGATCCGTTTACAAAGTATATGATACTATTCTTGAGCGATACGCTGCGTTAAAAATTATAAATATTAATTCAATTCCTAATCCCAGATTTATAGAAAGATTTAAAAGAGAAGCAAGAAATCAGGCTAAACTTTCTCATCCGAATATAGTTTCAGTTTATGGATTTGTTCAGGAGAGAGATATACTTGGTATTGTCATAGAATATATCCATGGAGAGACAATTGAAAGTATTATCGGAAAGAACGGACGCTTTGATTTATATTATGCAACAGAGTTATTAGAACAGATTTTAAATGGTATCGATGCTGCCCACAGTTCAGGATTTATTCATAGAGATTTAAAACCTTCCAATATCATACTTGATCACGAAGGCAATCCGAAGATAATGGATTTTGGAATATCAAAGTCAATTGAAGATATAAAAACTGTTACACAACAGAATTCCAGACCGGGGACACTTTTATATATGAGTCCCGAACAACTTAGCGGCAATGTTGTAACAATTAAAAGTGATATTTATGCTATAGGTATAACATACTATGAAATGTTAACCGGGTATCATCCATATCAGGTAAATACTATTTATGAAATTATTGATGCACATGTTAATCAGGTGCCTGAAAGATTAACTAACATTTTACCGGGAATTCCGGATTTTATTGATGAAATAATTTTAAGAGCAATTGGCAAAGCCGGTGACAATTCTTTTAACAATGCTCAGGAATTTAAAGAGGCACTAAAGCTTGTTCCCAAAATTGATTCTTTTACTTCATCAGGCATAAATCAGTATATACCCGAAGATGATTATACACCGGTGCTTACTGAAGATGAAGTGATTTCTGAAAAAACTGAATCAAAAAAATTTAATACGTTTACAAATATTTTACTTGTTCTGGTTTTTATTGTGCTTGCAGTAATTGTATATAACGTTGTTAAAAAAACAATAGAAGAATATGAAAAAGATGATATTAACTCATTGAATTATTCGCAGGATTATACAAAAAACCCGCATTACATTTTATCAACTGATTGGTTAAATGTAAAGATTAATACTGATGCCAATCTGAATGCAATATGTTTTACAAACGACTTCAATGGCTTTCTTGCTGGAGATTCGGGTACTTTATTCAGAACAATTAATTCAGGTTCTGATTGGGAATTGGTCAAAACCGGTTATAAAAATAATTTTCATTCGCTTACAATTTCAGATAATAAGATCTTTGTTGCGGGTTCAGATGGTTTTATAGGAATCTATAATGATAAGAATAAACAAATAAAAAAAATCAATACTGGTGTATCTGAAACAATTTTCCAAATCATATTTATTTCGGATTACACCGGATTTGCAGTTGGTTCAAATGGTTTGATTTTAAAGACAGAAGATGGAGGATTAAGCTGGAGCAGGAGGATGAGCAATGTTTCAGAAAATCTATTCTCTGTTGCTTTTGCTGATAATCTTAACGGAACAATTGTTGGCTGGGACGGAATTATTCTTAAAACTATAAATGGCGGGGAATCCTGGAGCAAAGTCAGCTCAAAGTATCAAACTTATTTTAAGGATGTGATTTTTGTTAATGAATTTTTAGGGTTTATTGTCGGTGGTAATGGTATGATTCTGAGATCAGAAAATGGTGGTAATAGCTGGAAAGATATTAATATAAACTCTTCTTCGGGGTTGTACAAAATTATTTTTGATAACAGTGATAACGGAATAATTATTACCAACAGAGGTGAAGTATTACATTCATCAGATGCGGGCAAAAGCTGGAAAATGAAATCTATAGGAAAACCAGTTGCTTTAAATGATATAAAGCAATTAAACTCCGGTAAGTATATGATCGTTGGAAACAACGGAAGCCTATTTAAAAGTGCTCTTCAAAAGAAATGATGAATTAAACTCTTCACTGTCTTTGCTAAACTTTTTATTTTATGAAATCCTTTTTTCATCTTAAAGCTAATATAACATTTATGGTATCAGCACTGATTCTGATTCTTGTGAACTGCTTGTTTACAGGTATTGCCCTACTTAATACTTTTGGTTATGAGTTTGCAGCTGTTAACGGATTATTACTAGTTATAATTTCCGGATTGTTTACTATTTCTAAAATTCAGAAAACTGAATTAAATCTTATAAAAATTTTAAAGAATCTTACAGTATTATTTTTAATACCTCTTATTATCACACTGATCAATTCGCTGCTAACAATGTTCTGTTCATTTTGGGATGGATTAGGTTTTTATTTTTTAATTACACTGCCTTCTTTATTGCTTGGATTTTCCTTAGCCCTTTTAATTGGTTTTTATTTTAAGAAATTCAAACGATCAATTTTTATTCTTGTAATTATTTTACTCGCTCTGATTCCGGTATTTGAAATATACTTTTTCCCACAGATTTATTTTTATTCGCCATTGATTGGTTTCTTTCCGGGTAATATTTATGATGAAGGTCTGAGTCCTGATTTAAAATTATTCTGGCATCAGATAATAGTCTTATCTTTTAGTATTGTAATGATTAATCTGGTTTATAAAAAACGCAATTTGTTGGCAGCTAAAAAGAATCAATTTCTTTTTGAGGTGATTATCTTATTTATAATTTTTCAATTCCTTTCTCCATTTATAGGTTTTTCAACTTCATTTTATAAACTGGAAAATACACTATTTCAAAAAATTGAAACTGAAAATTTCATCTTATATTACGATAAGCTAACTGATGAAGAAGCTGAATATATTTCAATAAGTCAGGAATATTATTACTCAATACTAACAGATTATTTAAAAGTTATTCCTTCAAAAAAAATAAATGTTTATGTTTTTAATAATCGCGAACAGAAGAAGCAATTATTTGGAGCCGGAAATGCTGATGTAACCAAACCATGGCAATATGCTGTTTACTTAAGTGCTGAATCCTGGGATAATACATTAAAGCATGAACTTGTGCATATCTTTTCCGCTGAGTTTGGAACTGGTATTTTTAAATTGGCAGCAGGATTCAATCCCGCACTAATAGAGGGAGTGGCAAAAGCGGTAGAAGGTGTTTCGTACGATTTTGAATTGACTGATTTCACTGCGCTGGCATATAATCATAACTATAAATTGGACATTGTCCCTTTATTTAGCGGATTAAATTTCTTTCGTTCAAATCCTTCTTTAGGTTATACTTACAGCGGAGCTTTTATTAAATATCTTATTGATAAATACGGAATAAATAAAGTAAAAGATTTTTATTCATCAAATGATTTTGAATTTATATTTAACAACAAATTAGAAGATGAACAGAAATTATTTGAGCAATATTTATCAGAATTACCAAGTATTGCCGGACAGGAAATGGCTGATTATTATTTCGGTCGTTTATCCATTATTCAAAAAGTTTGTCCAAGATATATTTCTGACAGATTAGCAGATGCTTATAATTATCTTGAAGAAGGTAATTTGAATAAAGCAGAAAAATTATTTACAGATGTTAATAACAAAGCGCTTAATTATTCAGCTTTGATTGGATTATCAGAAACTTATTATAGGAAAAAGGAAACAAGTAAAGCTGTTAAACTTCTGTCAGCTAATCTGAAAAAATTTTCTGATTCGCCTTATGAATATCTGTTGATGTTAAGATTAGGTGATCTTAATGCCCTTAATGATATGTATCCAATTGCTGAATTAAGTTATCAGAATATTATTGAAAGCAATGCGTCTTTTAATCTTGTTTTTTTATCAAAGCTGCGCTTAAAACTATTGGATAAGGATTTACTTAAAAATTTTCTTGAAGCCGATGATTCACTGAAATATAATATATTGATTAAGCTTAATAAAGATAGCCTTGATTATAATACAATTCCATCTATCTTAAATTTAAGCCATAGTATAAAAACTAATTACAAACAGGTTATAAAGAATTTTAATAAGACTTTTATTATTGATAATTTAGAAAGCAGTTATGCAGTTTATAAGCTATCAGATTTTATGCTGGCAAATGGAGATTATGCTAATGCAAGAAAATACTCGGCATTGGCATTAAGGTATAAAGAACAAAATCCATTTTATTTTGCTATGAAACAAAATTATAACAAAGCGAATTGGTTCTTTAATAACGCGAATAATTTTATAAAATATATTAATCCTGATACAACGGATGTTATCAATCAGTAATAAATCAATTATTAAAAAGCTGAGTCAGAATCCTGTACTAAGTAAGATTGCTCAGATTGCACAGAGTGAAAACAAAAATGTTTTTGTTGTTGGCGGATATGTCAGAGATCTGATATTGAAAAGGGAAAGAAGTGATATTGATATTCTCGTTATTGGAAGCGGAATTGATTTTGCTAAAACAGTTGCCGAAAGACTTAATATCAGGAATGTAAATTATTTTAAAAATTTTGGTACAGCTCAATTCGATTTTGATGATATGAATATTGAATTTGTTGGTGCACGCAGAGAGTCTTATGACAGGAATACCCGTAAACCGATTGTAGAAGACGGTACTTTTGAAGATGATATCAGCAGACGCGATTTTACTATTAATACTTTAGCTGTTTCTCTTAACAAAGATGATTTCGGAAAGCTGATTGATGTTTACGATGGTCTGACAGATATTAAAAATCAGATTATCAGAACCCCTTTAGACCCATTTAAAACTTTTGACGATGATCCTTTAAGGATAATGAGAGCTTTCAGATTTGCTTCGCAATTAAATTTTAAAGTAGAAAAAAATGTAATGAAGGCTGCTTATGAAATGCGTAATCGCCTTTCAATTGTTTCTCAGGAAAGAATAACAGATGAATTCTTAAAGATTTTATCAACTCCAAAACCATCGATCGGATTAAAACTATTATTTGATTCCCGGGTTCTTGAGATTGTGTTTCCTGAAATTGCAATAATGTCAGGTGTTGATCAGCGGAAAGATTATCATCATAAAGATGTTTTTCTACATACACTTCAAGTGGTAGATAATATTTGTGAAGAAACTGATAGTGTCTGGTTAAGGTTTGCGGCATTAGTTCACGATATTGCAAAACCGCAGACAAAAAAGTTTGTTGAAGGAATCGGATGGACATTTCATGGTCACGAAAATCTTGGCGCTAAAATGATGAAAAAGATTTTCCACAGGATGAAATTACCTCTTAGTCAATTGGAATATGTTCAAAAGCTTATCACATTACATCTTCGCCCGATTGCATTAGCAAAAGAAGAAGTAACAGATTCAGCTATAAGAAGATTAGTTGTGCAGGCAGGCGAGGATCTTGAAGATTTAATTACGTTGTGCCGTGCTGATATTACTAGCAAGAATCCTTATAAAGTTGAAGAATATCTTGGTAACTATGAACGCGTTATGCAAAAAGTACGTGATGTTAAGGAACGCGATAATCTTCGTGCTTTTCAGTCACCTGTAAGAGGAGATGAGATTATGCAGATTTGTAATCTTAAACCATCAAGAAAAGTTGGTGAAATTAAAACTGCAATTGAAGAGGCTATACTTGATGGCAAGATCGGAAATAACTATGAAGAAGCTCTTAATTATCTTATGAAAATAAAAGACAAGTTTCTATCAGAGTAATAAATTAAAAATTATATCTTAAGCCAACGAAGTATCTTTTCTCTTCTATTCTGACCAGATTATTTTGAATTCCAATAGATAGGTTAATTGGTATTTGTGTTTGATAGCTTTGAAACTTATCGTTAAATGTAAGATACTTATTAATTAATTCTTCATTATTTAGTATTGCAGTAGTATCGGATTTGGTTTTTTCAGCGGGCTTTTTATCGCTGAGTATTGCATAGACAACTATTCCGGCAATTATTGCAACTCCGGCAACATATAAAAATGTATTGTCTTTTGAGTCGTTTACATTACCTGTATTTCCCGAACTTCCGCCGATTTTATCAGATATTCTGTTAACTTGCTGAGCTTCTGAGATATTAGTTATACCAAATGTTATTACCAATAACATTATAAGGATAGTTTTTACTTTCAATGATTTCATTTGTATAAGTTCTTTTTATTACTGAAAAAATAATACTGAAATAACAGAATAGTTTCAACTGAAAATTAAAATCGATTTTAGATAATATCATTAACTATTTATTAAAGTTATTAGTTACCGTATGTGTAATTATATAACCATTTATAATTAAACAAACCAACTTTCAATCAATTAGACTATTTTTGGGGCAATTATTATCAACGAATGATTGAAAATATTATTGTATTTTAGACCTCCAATTAGGTCTTAAATTTATCAAACGGAGAAACAAATGAAATTTTTCTTTTTCTCAATATTACTTTTGTTAAATATCAATATTTATTCTCAAAGCCAGCTAACCTTAAATGAAGCAATAAAAATTGCACTGCAAAAAAACAGCGGATTACTTTCTAATGAGAATAATCTGCTGAAAAGTGAATCTAATTTAACTGCTGCGTATGGAAACTTTTTGCCCAATTTAAATGCTTCAGGAAGCTGGAGCTGGAATAAAAATAAAGGCGAAGGATATGAAGCTGATTCCCGTAGCTGGTCAGTTGGTATAAATTCAAGTATTGTATTGTTTGATGGTCTTTCAAATTTCGCTAATCTTTCCCGCAGTCAGAATAATTACGAGGCTGTAAAATTAGCTATTGAACAGAAAAAACAGGAAGTAGTCTTTCAGACAATCAATCTTTATTATGCAATTGTTGAGTCTGAGCAGTTATTAAAAGTAAGAGAAGAAGATGTTAAGCAGCAGCAAAAAAACCTTGAAACTATTGAAGAACGAAACAGGTTAGGTTCTGTAACTAAAGCAGATGTTTATCAGCAACAGGTACAATTAGGCAATGCAGAACTGCAGCTGATTCAGCAAAAAAATGTTTTAGAAACATCTAAAAGCAATTTATTGTTTTATCTAGGACTTGATGTTTTAGAAAACTATCAATACTCAGATAATTTTTCTGAAAGAGAAATTAAAATACTGGATACGGATATCAATACAGATTATGATAGACTTTCCGAACTTGTAAAACAAGCATTAAATAATCGCAGAGATTATCTTGCACAAAAACTAACCTTGGATGCTTATTACGATAATCTGACAATTGCGCGTTCAGGGCATCTGCCGTCGTTAACAGGAAGATTAGGATATGGAACAGATGCTAATGTTCCTGAAGATCTTTTCAAGAATCATTTATTTTCGGCTGGACTTACTTTAAGTATTCCGCTTTTCTCAGGTTTTTCCACTCATAATTTAATACAAAGCGCTGAGGTTGATGCAATGAATTATGAACTTCAGGTAAGAGACAGTGAAAGAATGATTAAACAGGAAATACAGAAATCTTTCCTGGATCTTGAAGCCTCTAAAAAAGGATTGCTTGTAACTCAAAAGAATGTAAGTGCGGCTGAAGAAAATCTTAAGATAGAACAAGAAAAATATAATCTTGGTGCAGGCAAATTACTTGATGTATTGATTGCTAATACATCTTATCAAAATGCAAAAACTAATTACATTAATTCGCAGTTTAATTATATAAAACTAAGTGAAGAACTTAAATATAATCTGGGCACTTTGGATTATAAATCATACGAATAAATTTTTTAACAGGAGAATGTCTCAAATGGCAAAAGGAAATAAAAAATCGAAGAAGAAGCTATACATATTTGGAGGAATCGGTTTACTGATTCTCATTTTAGTGCTTATTGCTTTTATTGGCGGAAATAAAGAAGAAATTATTTCTGTTCAGACTGAAAAGGTAACAAAGAGAACAATAACCCAAACTGTTGCAGCAACCGGCAAGATAAATCCTGAATTTAAAGTCGTTATCAATCCTGAAGTAACCGGAGAAATTGTTGAACTGCCGGTTAAAGAAGGTGACTATGTAAAGAAAGGTCAGCTTCTGATCAGAATAAAAGGAGATCAGTATCAGGCACAGAAGCAAAGATTGGAAGCTAATTTGTTAGCTGCTCAGGCAAGTTTAAAAATGAGAGAAGCTGAATTAACCAAGGTTGAACTTGATTATAAAAGAATTCAGGAATTACATAGTAAGGGTCTTGCAAGCGATTCAGAACTTGAAGCAGCAAAATCCAATTACTTAACTTCAAAAGCTTCATACGAAGCGGCTGAGGCAAATGTACTGCAAAGTAAAGCTATGCTAAGAGAAACTCTGGAGACACTTTACAAAACAACAATCTTATCACCAATGGATGGTGTTGTTACTAAATTAAATGTTGAATTAGGAGAAAGAGTATTCGGAGCAGGATTTTCTATGGGTACAGATATTATGACTGTATCAGATCTAAGAAATATTGAAGCCGTTGTTGATGTTGATGAGAATGATGTAGTTTTAGTTTCAATTGGTGATACTGCCAGAATTCAGATTGATGCTTTTAAAGATCAGGAATTTCTTGGTTTAGTATCTGAAATCGGGAATAGTGCAAAGACAACAGGTTTGGGTTCACAGAATGAAGTAGTAAATTTTGAAGTAAAGATTAAATTAATAGATCCTAAGAACTCATTACGACCCGGTATGAGTTGCACTGCTGATATAGAAACTGAAACAATTCAGAATGTTTTAAGTGTTCCAATACAAAGTGTTACTACTAGAGAAGGCGGTCCATCAGGAGATAAAATGACTGAAAGTCAGGGACCTGGTGATTTCCAGCAGGTGAAAGAAGTTAAAAAAGAAAAAATACATAAAGTAAAAGAAGTAGTATTTCTTGTTGAAAACGGGAAATCCAAAAAAGTTGAAGTTGAAACCGGTTTAAGTGATGATAACTATATAGCTATTCTAAGCGGTTTGGAAGGCGGAGAAGAAGTGGTTTCGGGTAGTTATAAAGCAATCTCCAGAGAATTAAATGATGGTGTAAAAGTGCGTGTGGAAGAAAAAAATAAAAACTTCAACAAGAAATAAACCTGGTAAACGATAATGAACATAATTAACATAGAACATATTGCAAAGATTTATCAGGTTGGGATGGAGCAGGTTCATGCACTCAGAGATGTTTCTTTGAAGATCAATAAAAATGAATATGTTGCGATAATGGGTCCTTCCGGTTCTGGTAAATCAACTCTGATGAATATGCTTGGCTGTCTTGATACACCAACATCGGGAGTTTATGATTTTAAAGGTGTCAGTGTTAGTGAAATGACTGATAATGAACTTGCAAGAATCAGAAATAAGGAAATAGGATTTGTATTTCAGACTTTTAATCTGCTTGCAAGATCAGATGCAGTGCATAATGTTGAACTGCCATTAATTTATGCGGGAATTCCTTCTGCAGAAAGAAAGGAAAGAGCCAGACAAGCTTTAATTGATGTCGGACTTGGTGATCGTATGCATCATAAACCTAATGAACTATCCGGCGGGCAAAGACAAAGAGTAGCAATTGCCAGAGCTCTTGTAACCAAACCGGCAATTATTCTTGCTGATGAACCTACAGGTAATCTGGATTCAAAAACAGGCGAAGAAATTATGGCGCTTTTTAATGAGATACATCAAAAAGGTAATACAATAATTCTTGTGACTCACGAAGAATATATAGCTGAACATGCTATGAGAATATTAAGACTTAAAGATGGTTTAATAGAAAAAGATGAAGTTGTTGAGAAAAGATTTATTCCCAAATCAAAAGAAGCAGTTGAGTAAAAAAAATCAATCTTATAATTTTTAAAAAAAAAATTACTCTGATTGAATTCTGAAATACTAAGGAAAAAGAAAATATGTCATCAATATTTTTAGAATTACGTGAAGGTTTGGCAATTGCGTGGCGTGCAATTAAGACTAATAAAATCCGTGCAACACTTACTATGCTGGGAATTTTTATCGGAGTAACAGCAGTAGTTCTTATGTCAACCGCAATTAAAGGAATTGACAATTCACTGCAGCAGGGAGTAAGTTCACTTGGTTCGGATGTTTTATACATTGATAAATGGGCGTGGTTTTCAAATGAAGAATGGTGGCGGATGCGAAATCGCAGAAACATTGAAATGGAGGATTATATAAAATTTAAAGATTTGGCGAAGCTGCCTTTAGCTGTTGCGCCGGTTTCCAACTCGGTACAAACCATAAAATATGGTGACCGAAAAGTAGAAACGGTTTTCTTAAGTGGTTCCAATGCAGATTATGTGAAAACTACAAATTTTGATTTTGCAGCCGGTAGGTTTTATTCTGAAATTGAAAGTGATGGATCAAGAAATGTTGCAGTAATCGGAAGTGAGATAAGTAGTAAATTATTTCCAAGAGGGGATGCTTTAGATAAAACTATTAAAATTGGTCCTGTAAATTATAAAGTGGTTGGTGTTTTGGCAGAACAGGGGAGCACTCTTTTGGGCGCATTTAATCCGGATAATCAGGTCTTTGTACCTCTCGGAACTGTTTTCAAAAATTTTGCTTCCAGGCATATGAGATCAATTACTATTAATGTGCGTGCAGCAAGCCCGGAAATGTTAGAAGCAACCAAAGATGAAGCAGAAGGAATCATGAGAAAAGTCAGAGGTTTGGCACATAATGAACCAAACGATTTTTCTATTAATCAGCAGAAAGGATTAACGAGTTTTCTTGATTCAATTACAATTGTTATTAAAATTGCAGGGTTATTTATTACCGGACTATCTCTTTTTGTTGGTGCAGTTGGAATTATGAATATTATGTTTGTTTCTGTTAAAGAGAGAACCAGAGAAATAGGTTTAAGAAAAGCAATTGGCGCTAAACGCAGGACAATACTTGCACAGTTCTTATTGGAATCATCTGTTATTTGTCTAATCGGAGGTTTAATTGGTTTAATAGCTGCAATACTTTTAAGTCTAATGCTTAATCAGTTTTTCCCGACTTCAGTTCAATATGATGTGGTTATATTAGCAATTGTTATTTCATTGTTAACAGGAATTATCTCAGGATTAGCTCCGGCATATACTGCTGCTAAACTGGACCCCGTTGATGCGCTAAGATATGAGTGATATGAAGGTTTTTTAAAATGAAATTGAATCAAATATTAATAATCTCGCTTCAGTCATTAAAGAGTAATCGTTTAAGAACTGCGTTAACGATTCTTGGTGTTGTGGTTGGAATTTTTTCAATCATTGTAATTATGACTATTCTTACTATGCTGCAAAATAGTATTGATGAAGGTCTATCGAGCCTTAGTAAAAACACTTTTCAAATACAAAAAAACGATAATGTTATTGGGGGCGGACCAAGAATGCGTGATAGAAGCAGAAAAGATATAACTGTTGAGGAAGGTGAAAGATTAAAAGATATGCTTACTCAGGCTAAGTATATTGGAGTTGAACAATGGCAATTTGGTATTGTGGTTAAATATGGCAACAAAGAAACAAATCCTAATATATCTGTTGCAGGTATAAATACAGATGCAATGAGGACTAATGATTGGAATGTGCAGGAAGGAAGAGATTTCCGTGAAAGCGATATAAATCATTCAGCTAATGTTTGTCTGATATTTCAACCAATTGTTGAAAAGCTTTTTCCGAATAGTAATCCTATTGGTAAAGAAATCAGAGTAGATGGAAGAACAATGAGAGTAATTGGGATAATTGAACCACAAACCGCTCTGTTTGGACAAAGCCGTGATAATTATGTTATTGTTCCGATTACAACCTGGCAATCAATGTATGGTAAATATGGTCGTTCAGTGAACATTACTGTCATGTCTCAAAGTAAAGATGATTATAATCAGGTGATTGAGACAGCTACTGGTTATATGCGTACAATCAGAAAGGTTGCTCCCGGTGAGCCTAATGATTTTTACATCTTCAGTAATGAGTCTATGATTGAACAAACAGATCAGATTACCGGACCAATAAAACTTATTGCACTGGCAATTTCTTTAATTGCATTAATTGCTGCCGGAGTTGGCATTATGAATATTATGCTGGTTTCGGTAACTGAAAGAACTCGTGAAATCGGAATTAGGAAAGCACTTGGCGCGCGTAAGTTGTGGATTTTAATTCAATTTTTATTTGAAGCAATTATACTCTGTCTTCTTGGTGGAATTTTAGGAATATTAATTGGCGTTGGTATTGGAAACTTTGCCGGCAGTTTTCTTAATGCTCAAACTGCTGTACCTTGGGATTGGGTATTAATTGGTTTAACTATATGCGTTGCTGTAGGAGTTATCTTCGGTACTTATCCAGCTTACAAAGCTTCTAATCTTGATCCGATTGAAGCTTTAAGATATGAATAGAGAATGATATTGGATTAAAATCTGTTTGCTCCGATACATCGCTGCACTTTTTAGAAATTCAGATCAAGCTGCAGACTGAATCTGTTATCAAGATTTCCATTTATTCTATTATCACCTGAACTTAAAGAGGTTTCATCCGGCTTGTAGGTCTCTGAATATTTAGCAGAAATAGTTAACAGATTAATCGGTTTATATCTTATCAGAAAATACCATCGAACACCTTTTCCGTACATTGCTAAATTTGGCATTACGCCAACCAGATCGTTTTCAAATTCGTAAACAGCAGAATTAAAAGAATCAGTATGAAAGAAAATTATCCTTCCATATACAGTTAGTTGTTTTAAAAGTAAAAGTCTTGCTTCCTGAAAAATCAAAAATCCATTTTCATTTTTATTAGCTGAACGCACTAAAAAATTATTATACTCAATCCGGGTTTTTAGTCTGATCTTATTCACTGCATCATAAATCAATTCTGTGCGGGCAGTTTGTTTTAATCTTCTTACTATCTTGTCTTCATTATCAATTAATTCAGTGATCTCTTTATTCTCGTATTTATATCTTAATTTTATTTCAAAGCTCCGGATAAGACTTGTTAAAAAATCAATCAATAGTTCATCACCTTCACTTGAGAGTGAATTTGCAAATGTTCTGTAAGGAAATTTGAAGATATCATAATAAAGATTCAGCACACCAATTTTAGTTCTTAATTTAAAACCAGAGTAAAATCCAATCTCGTTATTCGTTTTTCCTGAACGTTCTCCAAATCCGAAACCAAACAGGTTTTTATAATTCCTTGGATATGATCTTATCGCAGTGGTAAAAATAAAATTATTTGATACTGCAAATTGTAATCCGTTGAATGATGCAACAGAAGTCTGATCATATGAAGCTTCTCCGAATAAAGTGAATTTATAAAAATTTAAATTATAATAGAGAGATAAATAATTGAAATTATCACCGCTTAAATCATACAACGAACCAGATGCCAGAGGTTTATCAAATTTTACTTTATAATAAGTAAACCCGATATTTAAAATATTTGCAGTTCTATAATCTAAAGACCCGCCGTAAAAAATTTGCTGTGCTGAATTTTTCTTTGCAATTTCATTTGGAGTTCTGTGAAATCCGGTTTTGCTGATTGAAATGATTTCGGTTGATTCTTCATTTAAAGATGCATCAACAAAATTATTTGAGTAAAATCCTGTCAAACGAAAGTTATCAAATTGAAAAGTTGAAGCAGCACCTCTGAAAAAGTTATACTCAGCAGCGCTTGTATATGGTCTGATAAATCTGGAATTTTTTTTAACAGGAAAAACTGCATCAGCACCTTTTGAAAAACCAAAAGGACTCCATAATGCTAATCCCTGTCCAAGTTCAATTGTATAATCGCCTATTACAACATTGTCAATAAAACCTATATCTTTAATTTGAAAATGAAAAGAAGAAAAGTCGGTGTATGATTTTTCTCCGGGATCTTTTTCAATTAATAAGCCAGCCTGATAATTTTTATCAAATTTTGTTAGCAACCTGTTATAAGTTTTAATTTTTGATCCGGCAAATCTATCATTTATAAAACCTTGCCTTGTTTGCAGGTCGTTTGACATTCTGCTTCTGAGTGATGTTTTGAATTTTGAATAAAAGGGAATTGAATATTCATCAGCATCAGGAAATTCTTCCTGATCGAACTTAATTTCTGTTGTTAAAAAGGGAATAATCTTTTCGATCAGATCCTTATTTAAATCCCTTATAGCAAATAATTCATTTGTGGAATAAAAATAACCGAATTTTTCTCTGTGTTTAATTATTTTTTCAGCAGAAACATTATCCAATCCGGGAATTTTCGTTAAATCAAAAATATCTGCTTTGTTTAAATCTATTGGATTGGTAATTATATCTTCAACATAATCGTAAAGATCTTCAGCTTCTGATTCACTTTCTGTTTCGATTAATACATCATCAAGAATTTCTTCGGTCTTCAGAATAGTACTATCTGTTTGAGAATATACAGGGATAATGAGTATAATTAAAAAAACAATTGTTAATAAAAATCTCAATTATTCAATCCCAAGATTTTTTCGGATAGATTTATTTCTGTTTTCTTCACGACCAAAACTTACAATAATTCCAGCCTGATGTGTAAATCCGAGATCATTATGGTTGAATATTGCATAATCAAAACTATAATTAAGATAATTGATTCCGATTCCTGCACTGAATCTTGATGGTTCATTTGAAAATCCAGTACGTAAAGAAATGTATTCAACTATATCATAATTAATCCCGAACTGAAATGAAGCTTTATACTTAATATCTTTATCAACTGCAAAGTTCAGACTTAATTCATCAATCACATCATAAGATATTCCTGCATTAATAACCACAGGTATCTGATTTTCTGTATTGCTGTAAGATGCACGATTTATATTGTGCAGATAAAAACCTAATCTCAGATCGTTTGCAATGTATGCCAATCCGCCAAGATTTAAATATAATACGCCGTTATTACCATAATTTTTTATCGATACAGTCTGATAATTAACTGTTGTACCAAAAAAGAATTTTTTGTTGTAATTGTATGAATATCCGAGTGCAATTTTTGTTTCACGAAAAAGATCAAATCCATAAGTCATTCCGCCAAGTGAAAAAGATCCGATGTCTGTTGGTTCGTGATAAGCAATAAAACCGTTTGAAAGTTCTGTTAAACCAAAAGGGGCAGGGGAATAATAAATACCTACTTCTCTCCAATTCATTTGAGATAATCCTGCAGGATTATTAAAAATGCTGAAAACATCGTTGCTTAGTGCAACATCTGAATTGGATAAAGATATTTGTTTAGCGCCAGGATTGTACTGAGAATATGCACTAAAAGTTAATAAGTAAATTATTATAATTGTAATGGATTGTTTCATAAACTCCAAACTTTATAGTTCGAGTATATTCAAATTCATATTTTAAGTCAAATAAAAGAATTTAAGGATTGTAATGAGATATTTGATTTTTATGTTATTGTTTCCTTTTACATTAACTTTTTCTCAGGAATTACATTGTACAGTAACTGTAAATTATGAAGGCTTGGCAGTAATCAGCCGTGAGCGATTAGCTGATTTTGCTGGTATAATTGAATCATATATGAATACCACTCAGTTTACTTCGGAAAAGTGGGATGGAGAAAAGATTGATTGTTCTTTAAGTATATTTTTTACCAGCGTTGCAAACGAAACCGATTATTCAGCTCAGGTTGTTATTGTTTCAACAAGACCGGTTTATAAATCTACACGACAATCACCTATGCTAACAATAAATGATGCAAACTGGTCATTCAGATATCTGCCTAATCAGGCTTTGTATGCCAATCAGGCAACATTCGATCCGCTTACAAGCTATTTGGATTTTTATGCAAATATTATCATTGGTTTCGATTGGGAAACCTGGGCAGAACTTGGCGGCTCGCTGTACTTTAGTAAAGCATCTGATATTATTAACTTAAGTATCAGCAGCCCGTTTAAAAAAGGCTGGGAACAAAGCAGCGCATCTTATTCAAGATGGGGATTATGTAATGATCTTTTAAATGACAAATATCGTCCTTTCAGAGAAGCTTTTTATGAGTATCATTACGGAGTGGATGAGTTTCAAATCCGTAAAAAAGATGCACAGGATAAATTAGTTCACATGATAAATGTTCTTGAGGAAATGCAGAAGAAAGTTGGAATTGCTAACAGTGTATTGATTAAGCAGTTCTTCGATACAAAATACGGTGAATTTATAGAGTTACTTCGGGATTATCCGGATTTATCGGTATTTGGGAAATTAAAAAAAATAGATCCGGGACATGCTTCCAAGTATGATGAAGCAATGAAATAAATTATTTTAATTCGATACCAAGAATATTATCATTCTCAGTTATACGATAAACTACATCCAAGCCATTTATAACTTTACCGAACAAAGTATATCTTCTGTTAAGATGTGGATAAGAGTCCTGCATAATAAAAAATTGTGAGCTTTCAGTATCCTTACCCGCACTTGCCATTCCAACGTATCCGGTATTAAAACTATTATCAGAAAATTCTGAAACTATATTATATCCCGGTCCGCCCCAGCCGGTTGCAGTCGGATCTCCGGCTTGAATTACAAAACTGGGGACAACGCGATGGAACATTATTCCATTATAAAAATTTTCTTTTGCAAGCATACAAAAATTTGCAACTGAAACAAGTGCAATATCAGAATATAATTCTATTACTATATTGCCTTTAGTTGTTTTTATTTCTGCCTGTTTATATTTAAAAGCGTTAGCCCAGATGTCATCAAATTTATCTAATTCTTTAAAACCAATATTATGTTCATTGGTCTTATTTGCTGCAAATTTTCTGATAGAATGAAGCTTTGATGAGCTGGCATTTTTTATTATTTCAAAATAAAAACCAGAATCTATTTTTTCTGCCAGATTAACTAAAGACATTACAGCCTCAAGATAATCAGAATTATTTTTATGATTTTTTATTTGATTTAGTATTATATCCTTTAATTCATCCCTATTTTCTGAGATGAAATCCAAACCAATTTCATCAGCAGCAATTGAAATCAATGGCGGAAAAGATGATTGCAAAGCTGATGTAACAATCTGTTTTAACTCTGAGGATTCAGAAAAAGTGTCTTTAAATTCAAGTATTAAAGGAAGAATATTTATTTGGTCCAATAACTCTGATGTTGAAAAATAAGAATCATATAATATTCTAAATGCTTCATTTTCATCAGGGTTTTTAGCATAGAACTGATATTTGTATTTATTGCTTAAATGCAGCTCATTTAATAATAGCTTATGATTCTCATAGTCACCAAATAAATCAAATCTGCTTAAAAATAATTCACCTTTTATACTATTTTGTTTTATTGTATCAAACAGAAAGTTATCAATATTTTCAATCAGAAATTCTTTTATTGAATCATTTAAAAATGGTTTTATATTTTTTATAGATGTCGCTGATTGTAAAAACACATTTGGATTATTATCGTTTAAAAATTTTAAGTATAGTCTGATATTTTCATTTGGGAATGAAACTGGATTTGTTCCTAATAAATGCAGCACTTTAAGTAATTGAATTTTAGTTAAAAATGCTTCTGAATTTAAAATGTATGATAAATCCTTTTCAGTAATATCAAAGCAGTTTTTATTATTAATATTCATTAAAACAAATGTTAAAAACTGATCATCTTTCTTTGCAAAATCTGAGATCAATAATTCTTTAATTGTTTCTTTGCTTAAACTATTATTTCTATAGCGCGCTAATGCAAATAAAGCTGACTTGATTCTGTTTTTTGTTGAGAGCGGGTTAGTTATTTCTGTTTCTAAAATTGATATAGCTTCTTCATCCATAATTCCACGAATCTGGAATTGAAGGATTGCATCTGCTATTCCTTCGTAAGGGAAAAATGTTTTGTTAAATGATTTATAAAACTGGATTAATTTTTGAAGATCATCTTGATTCCCGATTTTCCCAATTGCAAAAAGAATATTTGGAGTTAGATCTGCTGAAACTGATAAATGTGTACTAGTCCACAAAAAATTAAGAGATTGTTTACAACTTCCTATTTGACCAAGTGCAAAAAAAATATCTTTCCCATATTTATCTAAATCTAACTTAATTAAATCCGGAACAAAAGTAGTATCACTTTGAGCTATAGAAAGAATTGCTGCACGGACTTCTCTCTCATCATTAGAGTGTAAATATCCAGATATTATATTTTTATCAAAACTTCTTTCATAAGTAGTTTTGATAAGATCATACATTGTGGAATCATATTGAGCGAATAAAAAATTACTCAATACAATAAATGATATGAGGACTTTCATTATGCCTCAAAGAAAAAATTAAAGATCTGCCTGCCAGATCCGATACTTTTTATATATTTCGCCGTTTAAAATCTCTGCGCCACGGTTCATCATATCATTATCCTCTAAAATCCAGCTTGCTTCACCCAAGTCAATTCCGAGTGCATGAGCACGATTGACAATTTCCCAGTAGAAAACAGCATCAAGTCCTTTTTTCTGGTGTTCAGGTATAATTCCAAGTGTAATGATTCTTGCCCAGGTGATTTTTTTCTTTTGGGTAAATAATTTTAAAAAGTTGAAAGGTAAAAGTCTTCCATTCATATTTTTAAATACCTGATTATAATCAAGCATTACTAAAGAAAATCCCACTAACTGGTTATCGATTTCCCCGAATAAAATTAGAGAAGGTTCTGCCAAAGGCTTAAGATCTTTTGCCATTGCATCTATCTGTGCACCTGTCATTGGAACAAATCCCCAGTTTGGTGCCCAGGCTTTATTATAAACTATCTTAACTTTTTCCAATTCTTTTGGAAAATGTTTCATATCTAATTGTGTGATCTTCAGTTTATAGCGATCTCTTGCAAGCTGTTGAACTCTTTTCATTTTTTCTGAAGCCATTACTTTATGATTCTCTAATTTGTAAGCATAAAGATCTTTAGCTTTGGTCATTCCATAGTTTTTACATAATGTAAGATAATATTTTGGATTATAAGTCATTAATAATCTTGGTGTATCATCAAATCCTTCTAAAAGCATTCCCCATTCATCATTACTTGAAGGATTAGCGGGACCTAACATTCTTGTTAATCCTTTTTCTTTCAGCCATTTCTTTGCAATATCAAAAAGTGCATTGGCAACCTGTTGATCATTTATTGATTCAAAAAATCCCCAGAAACCTGAATTATCATTATGAAGTTTCAGATGAGTATCATTTTTAATTGCTGCAATTCTTCCAACGATTTGGTTATCTCTGTATGCAATAAAATAATCTGCAGAAGCATCCTGAAAGAAGGGATTTTTTTCTTTATTCAGTAAAGTTTTTCTTTCCATAATTAATGGCGGCACCCAATACTGATCATTTTTATAAAAACCCCATTGGCATTTTATAAAAGTGTTTAAATCTGAGCTTGATTCAACTTTTTTGATTACAATATCCTGCATAAACTTCCCTTAATAAAAAAAAGCATACCCGTTTATGAGTATGCTTCTATTTGGTTTAACTAAGCTTAGATAAGACCTAATTCCTTACCTGTTATTTCAAAAATACTTATTATTTCATCAAGATGTTCCTTTTCATGAGTTGCCATATAGCTTGTTCTCATCATTTGCCTTCCGGCTGGTACTCCCGGTGAGATAAACACATTTACAAAAACTCCTCTGTCATAAAGTTTGCGCCACATCTGGAATGCAAGTGCATCATCACCAACAATAACAGGAACAATAGCTGTTCTTCCGTCAATAACATTAAAACCTTTTTCCTTAAGATTTTTTCTCATATAATTTGCATTATCAATCAGCATATTAACACGATATGGTTCAGCTTCCAGAATATCTAATGCAGCTAATGCGGATGCTACAGATGCAGGAGTTGGAGAAGCACTGAATATCAATGCCGGTGAAAAATGTTTTAAATAATTAATCACTCTTTCAGCGCCGGCAACAAATCCGCCTAATGATGCAAATGTTTTACTGAATGTACCCATTGTAAGGTCTACTTCTTTTTCAAGATTAAACTCACTGGCTGTACCTCTTCCACCTTTACCTATAACTCCGACTGAATGTGCATCATCAATCATTACTCTTGCGTTATATTTTTTAGCAATCTTTATTAAATGCGGCAGATCAACAATTTCTCCTCCGGTGCTGAAAACTCCGTCAGATACAATTAATTTTCCAGCATCTGCAGGTAGCTTTGAAATTGTTTTTTTAAGATCCTCCATATCATTATGCTTATAACGCGCAAGTCCGCCTAAAGCACCTTTTGCCATTAAGGTTCCGGCAACAATACAAGCATGGTTATCTTTGTCTGAGATAACAAAATCATTTCTTTGAACTAATGTAGGAATTACTCCTTGAGCAGATTGATAACCGGTACTGAAAAGTAAAACTGCTTCGACGTTAAAAAACTTTGCCAGTCTTGATTCAAGTTCAATATGTAAATCAAGTGTGCCGGTAAGATAACGTGATCCGGAGCAGCCGGTTCCATATTTTTCAACAGCTTTGATAGCTGCTTCCTTAACATGCGGATGTCCGGTTAAACCCAAATAATTATTTGAGCCAGCCATTATTATTCTTTTACCTTCTATCTGAACTACCGGTCCTTCATTTTCTTCAATAGGTCTGAAGTATGGATAAACACCCATCGCTTTGACCTCATCAGCTCTGGTAAACTCGTAACATTTTTTAAAAAGATCCAAAAATTCCTCCTGGGTTTGAAAGGATTAACTAAAAGTGATTCGACTTTTTATTAAATTGCAAAGAAAATTTATCATTAAATAGACTTAAAAACAAATAAACATCATTATGCAGGATAAACAAATAGCAGTAGTTACAGGTGCAAATGGCTTTGTTGGAAGCCATCTTGTAGATAATCTTTTGAGTAAGGGATTGACAGTAAGATGTATAGTAAGAGAATCAAGTAATCTGAGATGGCTTGAAGGAAAAAATGTTGAACTATTTAAAACAGGATTATTAGATAAGGAAGGATTAAGAAAAGCATTTAACAATGCTGATTATATTTTTCATGTAGCTGGTGTTGTTAAATCCAAATCTAAAGAAGGCTATTTTAAAGGTAATGTGGATACAACAAGATCACTTCTGGAAGTTGCATTAGAATTCAAATCGAACTTAAAAAGGTTTTTAGTTGTCAGCAGCCAAACGGTTACAGGTCCATCAACAAAAGATAAGCCGGTTGATGAAAATACAGTTCCGGTTCCCATTACAACTTATGGAAAAAGTAAATATGAAGAAGAAAAACTCGTCTTATCTTATAAGGATAAATTACCAATAACAATTTGCAGGGCACCTGCTGTTTATGGTGAACGTGATACGGAAATATTTATTTATTTCCAGACATTCAGTAAAGGAATAACCACAACAATTGGCTTTAAAAAGAAAGAGCTGAGTCTTATTCATGCTGCTGACTTAGTCGAAGGGTTCTATCTTGCAGCAATAAATGAAAAGGCTAAAGGAGAAATTTATTTTATCGGTTCGGAAAAATTTTATACCTGGCAGGAAATAAATTCAATAACATCAAAAGTTCTGAATAAAAAAGCGTTGGTAATAATAGTTCCTCATTTCTTGGTTTTTACAATAGCAGCTATAGCACAATTTTTTGCAATGTTCAGTAAAAATCCCGCAACATTAAATATCGAAAAAGCAAAAGATCTTACACAACAATACTGGACTTGTGATACTTCCAAAGCAGTAAGAGATTTAGGTTACAAACAAAAAATTTCTGCTGAAGAAGGTATTAGAAGGACTATAGATTGGTATAAAAAAATGAAATGGTTTTAATTATTCTTAGCGCCTTCTTCAATCCATTTTTTAACTCCACGGATTTGTTCAATTGTTAGTGGTTTTGCATAACCAACAGGCGGCATTGGCGGAAAAGGCGGTCTTGCTTCAATTGTCCAGACTAACTTACTCAAATCAGGCTCACGCGGAAAAACTATAGTAGGATCTGCTGTAACACCTGAATAAGTAGAAAGATCCAATCCTTTTGACGGATTAGGTTGAGCATGGCATCCTGAAAAAGCACATTTTACTTGTAAGATCGGATAAATATTTTCAGCAAAACTGATATTTGATTGGGGGATTGGTTTAGAATCAACATCATCAACTGTTAACGTATCATCACACGAAATAAGTATGAATGAAGAGATTAATAAAATCAAGAATCTTAAAATATTATTTATGTTCAGATTATTCATAAATGCTAAAATAACTTAAAAATATTTAATGAATTTGACCAAATATAAAAATGAAAAAATCAATCTCTAAAATTCTGGTATTAAGAATTGTTATTCTAATTTAACCTTTCTATCTTAATAACAAGAATTTAGGAAATTTTCATACATAAGTTTTGTATTCTGATTCATAATAAAAGGGGCTATAGCTCAGCTGGGAGAGCGTCCCGATTGTATCGGGAAGGTCATCGGTTCACGGATAGACTATTTAAAAGAATCAATAAGATTTTATAGTATTAAGAATTTTAAAATTATGGGGCTATAGCTCAGCTGGGAGAGCGCTTGAATGGCATTCAAGAGGTCAGCGGTTCGATCCCGCTTAGCTCCACTTTAACCCACTAGTAGTGGGTTTTTTTATGGTAATAGCATTGATGTTCTAAAACAATTCTTATATTTGTGTTGAATGAATTTATTACCCGTTAATAATTATTATAAAAAAATACTTCGTGTTTCACTGCCTGCTATAGCAGGACTTTCAACACAGATGGTTGTTTCTTTAGTTGATTCAGCTATGGTTGGAAGATTGGAAGAAACAACTTATGCACTTGCTGCTATGGGTATTGGGGTTCTAGCAACCTGGGCACTTGTCAGCTTTTTTTCAAGTTTGGCAACCGGAACTCACGTAATTGTTGCCCGCAGATTTGGTCAGGCAAATTATTTAGAATGTGGAAATACTTTAAATAACTCACTTATTATCTCATTTAGTATCGGAATAGTTGTTACAATAATTGGTGATTATTTTGCTTCTACAATTGCTAACTTTTTTGCAAGCGATGATCTGGTAGCCAAGTATGCTGCTGATTATCTTTTCTTCAGATTTCTGGGAATACCTTTTTTTCTTATCTCTGTTTCTTTCCGTGGCTTTTTCTTTGGTATTGGTAAAACCAAGATATTTATGATCTCCGGAATTTTTACAAATTTCTTCAATATTATTTTTAATTATATTTTTATATACGGTGAATTTGGAATGCCAAGAATGGGGCTTGCAGGAGCCGGTTTAGGTTCTACACTTGCAACTTTCATCGATGTTATGTTTTATCTGATAATAATTCTTTTACCAGAGTACCGAAAACGCTATCAAAATTTTAAATACTTTAAAGTTGATACTGAGATAATCAAAGGAATATTTAAAATTTCTTTACCGGTTTCTTTCCAGAATGTTTTTGTATTAATAGGGTTTTTAAGTTTTGTATCAATTACCGGAGTAATCGGAACAAAAGAACAGGCGGCAACTCAGGCAATTATTTCAACATTATTTATGTCCTTTTTACCGCTATTTGGATTCGGAGCAGCAGTTCAGACACTTGTAGGTAATAATCTTGGTGCAAAAAAATATCAACTTGCAAAGCTTTATGGATTTGAGACCGTTAAAGTTGCTACGATTTTTACAATTATTTTAGGAATTATTTTTGTTACAATTCCACAATATGTTCTTTTAATTATTACAAATGATTGGGGAATTATTGAAATGGCAAAACCTGCTTTAAGAATAGCCGGTGTAACACAAGTATTTTATGCTACTGGTGTTGTATTAGCTAATGCATTACAAGCAGCCGGCAGAACGGTATTTGTGATGACAGCTGAGATGGTTACTAATCTTTTAATCTTTGTACCATTAGCATATTTTTTAGGTGTTGTACTGGACTTTGGATTAACGGGTGCCTGGATGGCATTGCCAGGTTATATTATTATTTATTCTGTTGCGGTATTTCTAAGATTTAATTCGAAAAACTGGAATACGACTATTCCGATAAATCTGGAGAATTAGTTTTTAACTTAAAATTCGGATTGAGTCCGCTTTATTGCTCAAACGGACATATATTGATTGAGGATTATTTTTGTAAAAATACTTGACAATCTTAACTAATGGGAATATATTTTGACTGTGAAAACAAAATCTTCAATAATATTTGTAGTTTTACTTCTGATTGCCACTGTTTATGGCGGTGCATTTATTCAGTATTTTCAGGGTAAAAGCGAATCAGATAACATAAAACTTGAATGGCAAACCGGTGAAGAGAATAATCTTCAAAAGTTTGTTATCGAACGAAAAACTCCTCAAAGTAGTTTTGCTGAAATTGGAATAGTTACTCCCAAGGGAAGCAATTCATATTACTCATTTATTGATCAGAACACTTATAAAACAAATGACCTTATTTTTATTTATCGTCTAAAGATTGTTGACAATAATGGTCAGGTTACATATTCCAACGAAACCACTGTCTCTCATAGCATTTCAGGTGTAAAAAGAACCTGGGGCAGTATTAAGGCTATGTTCAGATAATTTGTGAAGTTTTACTCTCTGTTTTCTTTCCTGCTAAATTCAGTCTTCAATAAAAATTTCTATATCAAGCTCATTATTCATTTCTTCTTTATTTTCTTTATTTCCTGTTCATCTACTAAAAGAATTTATGATGATAATTCATCATATAATTTTGATTCATTCCTTGTTCGTGTATTGGTAAATGAAAATCCGGACAATTTATCGCTAGTTGTTAAAGATAAAATTTATTTGTCAGATGAATCTGGAATTATAGCGGAGGTAAAAAGCGGCAATGTATTAAACTTTTCTTTATCTGACGAAAATATAAAACTTGTAATTGCAGGCAGGTCCTTTGTATCAAATATCTTTTTTATTGAATCAGCAACAGATAATAAAATTTTACAAGTTGATGAGAAAAAATACCGGGGTAAACTAAAAGTATTTAATTTGAATAATGGAATTAAGATTGTTAATGAGTTGAAGATTGAAGATTATGTAAAAGGAGTTATGACCCGTGAAATGCCTGTTGGAAAGGGAAGTGATAATTATAATGCACTGAAAGCATTTTCAATTTGTATAAGAACTTATGCTTTCAATCGAATGGCACAAAAAAGGGATTCATTCGATCTTTTTCCCGATACCAGGGATCAGGTTTATGGCGGAGTTATTTCTGAAACAGATTACACCAATCAGATTGTGGATGAAACAGCCGGACAAATATTATCTTTTGATGATAAACCAGCTCAGATATTTTATCACTCTACTTGCGGCGGATATACAGAAGATGTGCAAAATGTATTTAATTCCGGACCAATACCTTATCTGATAAGTATCAGTGATGGAAATGATCCATATTGCAAAATATCTCCAAGATATGAATGGTCAGAAAAATATCCAGAAGCTCTTTTTATTAACCGGCTTTTTGCTGCCGGGTTATTGGATAATTCAGATTATTCAATCAAAAATATTTCAGTTGAATCAAGATTTGAATCTGGAAGAGTAAATGAATTAAAAATAAATTTGATAAACACTGTTGGTCAGATGAAGAATATTTCTTTATTCAGTAACAATATCAGAAGTGTTATCAAGACAGCCGATGGAAACTCAATATTAAGAAGCACTATGTTCAACATTTCTTTAGATTCAAAAAAAAATGTTTTGATAGGTGGAAAAGGTTTTGGGCATGGTGTCGGTATGTGTCAATGGGGAGCTATTGGGCAATCGAAACAGGGAATAAGTTATAAAGAAATTTTAAACCACTATTATCCGGGAACAAAAATTATTTTAATTAATGATTAATTCTAAAACTCAAATTTATCTCGCTTCAAAATCTCCCAGAAGACGAAAACTATTGAAGCAATTAAATCTTAAATTCAAATCATTCGGTATTGATATAGATGAAACTGTAAAAAGAAATGAAAACCCTTCCAATGCTGTTGTCAGGCTTTCAAGAGAAAAATTAGAAATTGCAAAACGGAAAAAACTTAATGGAATAATAATTACCGCTGATACAATTGTTGTTTTAGGAAAGAAAATTTTAGGAAAACCCAAAAATGAAAAAGATGCATTTGATATATTAAAATTGCTGAGCGGACGCACTCATATAGTTTATACAGGTTTCTCTGTCTATAATTCAATCAATCAAAAAACAATTTCTGAATATGAAAAAACTGAAGTTACTTTTCGTAAACTTTCTGATCAGGAAATTCTTGAATATATTGCATCAGGCAGTCCAATGGATAAAGCCGGTGCTTATGGAATACAGGATGATTTTGGCGCTGTGTTTATTAAAAAGATCAACGGATGTTATTATAATGTAGTTGGTTTACCTTTGGCAAAATTATATCATGCATTATTAAGGATCCTTTAATGCTTAAACTGCTGCACAAGAAAATTTTATTATCCATTGCTCTTGCTGCAATTATCTATCTTGCTTTTATTATCTATGCTGATTATCAGAAGATTATTCAGTCTTTCAGCAGATTTAATTGGTGGTTAATGCCTGCTTTATTAGCTCTTTCACTTGGTAATTATTTTACCAGATTTTTGAAATGGCAGTATTACCTTAAACTAATTAAAGTAAGTCTGAAAATACTGGATTCACTTGCAATATTTTTATCGGGATTAGTAATGAGTGTTACACCCGGTAAAATGGGAGAATTGTTAAAATCATATCTTGTAAAACAGGTTAATAGTACTTCTATAAGTAAAACTGCACCAATAGTTTTTGCTGAAAGGATCACAGATTTTTTAGCTTTAACATTATTAGCAGTATTAGGTGCTTATTATTTTAATTACGGAAAAGTCATTGCTATAATAATTTTAGGGATAATAATAATTGGAATTATTATCCTGACTAATAGGAAAATATTTGAAATTATCATTCACCTTGCATCAAAGATAAATTTTCTGAAAAAGCATGTGCAGAAAATTCAAAACATATATGATTCTTCTTCCACATTATTATCGATTTTTCCGCTTATAAGTATGACAATTCTGAGTGCATTCTCCTGGGGGCTAGAAGGTTTAGGCTACTATTTGGTTATTTCAAATTTCAATTCCGGTTTCAATTTGCTATGGTCATTATTTAGTTACAGTTTTGCAACAATTGTCGGTGCAATTTCAATGCTGCCCGGCGGATTAGGAGTAACAGAAGGTTCATTAACATTGATGTCTGTTCAACAAGGACTTTCGCAAAACGATGCTACTGCATCAACATTTATCATCAGAGTAGTTACACTATGGTTTGCTGTTTTAATCGGGGCTATTGGATTGATGATTTATCAAAGAAAGTTTGGCAAAGAAATATCATTTGAAAATGATTGATTATTACTTGATTTATCAATCATTGGAAGAAGATACAGGGAATAAACATATAATTTTTAAAATTAACCAACGAAATTGACACATAAACACCGCTTTTCCTTGATTTTACAAAGCCCTATTGATATATTTTGACAGGTAATTTTATAATGAAAGGAGTTTGATATGTCACGTGATAATAATCTCGCCAAAGGTTTTTTAATTGGGTTTCTTGCTGGTGGAACTGTAGGTGCAATTGTTGCATTGCTAACAGCTCCGAAAAGCGGTAAAGAACTTAGGGCTGATATAAAATTGAAATCCGAAGAATATTTAGATGAGGCTGAAAAGTATCTTGCTGAAGCAAAAGACAAAGCAAGAGAACTGATCAATGAAGGCAAAAAGAAATCTGAAAGAATAATACTTGAGGCAAAAGCTAAATCAGAAGATATTTTGAAGGATGCAGAAAAGATTTTTAAAGATGCAAAAGTAAAAACAACAGATGCCCTTCAAACAGGAAAAGAGAAAATTGAATCTGAAGCCGAAAGGATTAAATCTTCTGTTAAAGCAGGAATTGATGCATATAAAGAAGCAAAAAATTCGTAAAGCACATTTATGGATGTAGTACAAATCTTTACAGTAATATTAATTGCTTCTGCTTCTGCACTTTGTATTGCACTGATTTTCTATTTAAATAAAATAGTAAAATCAGTGCAGTCCGTTGATAAGAATATTAAAGAGCTTACAACCAACCTTAAGCCGCTTATTCAATCATCTCTTGAACTTTCCGAAAATTTAAGTCGCATAACATCTGATGCTAAAGAACAATTAAAAATTTCCAGATCAGTTATAAATGATGTAAGAGAGCGTGCTGATAAAATTCTGAATTTTGAAAGTAAAGTCCGAAATGGTATTGAGGATGCTGTTATGCCCTTAGTTAATAACTTAAATGCGATCGGAAAAGGAATTGATACATTTTGGAGAAGTTTTAAAAGAAAGTAATCGTTTTTATTCTCACCTTTAATTTATTAGGAGGAATCCCTTGAAAGAATATGGACCTGAATCAATACGTAATATAGCATTTATTGGACATGGTGGAAGTGGTAAAACTTCTTTATCAGAAGTATTGTTATATACTGCCGGAGAGATTAATCGTATAGGAAACGTACTGGAAGGTAATACAGTATCAGATTATACCTCAAATGAAATTGAAAAACAGATATCTATCTCAACTTCCCTGATGCACATTGAATGGAACGGAAAGAAAATAAACATCCTTGATACACCCGGTTACTCTGATTTTATGGGTGATGTAAAATCGGCTCTTAAAGTTTGTGATACTGCAGTTATGATAATTAAATCTGCCGAGGGAGTTGAAGTTGGCTCTGAAGTTACAGGGAAATTTGTTAATGAATTAAAATTACCATCTGCAGTGGTTATAAATAAGGTTGATAACGAACATTCAACATTTGAAGAGACACTTGAAAAAGTAAAAGACAGATTAACTTCAGGTGCTATCGTTGTTACGTTTCCTGTTTTAGAGGGCGTTAACTTTAATGCAGTTGTTGATGTTATTAAAATGAAAGCCTTTACTTATGGTGATGCCGGTTCAAAAAAAGTAACCGAAGGTGAAATACCTGCTAATCTTAAAGCAAAAGCTGATGAATATAGAACCCAACTGATTGAAAAAATTGCTGAAAGCAGTGAAGAGTTAATGAATAAGTATTTTGAAGAAGGATCATTATCAGATTCTGATATTGAAACCGGACTCAAAGCCTCAATAATCAGCAGAAGCTTATCTCCTGTGTTTGCAATCTCAGCTAATAAAGTAGTTGGATTAAATAATTTTCTGGATTTTGTAACACAGTATTTCCCTTCGCCATTGGATCGTGGCGGAGAAGAAGCAAAATTATCCGGTAAAGATGAGAAAGTTTTAGTAAAACCTGATCCTGCTGGTGAACCTGTGTTGTTTGTTTTTAAAACTGTGGCTGAGCAGCACGTTGGTGAGCTTTCATTGTTCAAAGTTTATTCCGGTAGCGTTAAAGCAGGTTTAGATTTGATAAATGAATCTAATGGTAAAACAGAAAGATTAAGTCAGCTATCAATATTAAATGGCAGAAACAGAAAAGATGTTACTCAATTAGTTGCCGGAGATCTTGGTGCAGTAGTTAAACTGAAAGATACACATACGAATAATACATTAGCATCAAAAAGTCTATCTGTAGTTATTGATGAGATAGAATTTCCTGAAGCTGTTATAAGAAGTGCTATCTTACCGAAAGCAAAAGGCGATGAAGACAAAATTGCATCCGGATTACATACTCTGCACGAAGAAGATCCTTCATTCTTTGTTAAATATGATCCTGAAATTTCACAAACAGTTATTTCAGGACAAGGTGAACTTCAACTTGCTCTTGCTGCAAAAAGATTAAAAGAAAGATACAAAGTAGATGTTGATCTTGTTGAGCCAAGAATTCCGTACCGCGAAACTATTAAGGGCAGAGTGGATGATGTAGAATACAAGCATAAAAAACAATCAGGCGGAAGAGGGCAGTACGGTCACGTTCATTTTAAAATGGAACCACTGCCAAGAGGAGCAGGATTTGAATTTGTTGATGCAATTGTTGGTGGTGTTGTTCCGGGTAGATTTATTCCCGCAGTTGAAAAGGGTATAGCTGAAGTTATGAGCAAAGGTGTTCTTTCAGGCAATAAAGTAGTGGATGTTAAAGTTACATTGCATTTTGGGTCTTATCACGATGTTGACTCTGATGAAATGTCCTTTAAGCTGGCTGCTATTCAATGTTTTAAGAAAGGTTTCCTGGAGTGTAAACCTTGTCTGCTTGAACCAATTTATGAAGTTGAAGTTATTGTTCCTGATGAATATATGGGCGATGTAATGGGCGATATATCCAGCAAACGCGGTAAAATTCTGGGTATGGATTCTGACGGACAATTTCAGATAATTAAAGCTCTTGTTCCTTTATCTGAACTTCATAAATATTCTTCACAATTACGAAGCTTAACTCAGGGAAGAGGAGTTCACAAACGAAAATTCTCTCACTACGAAGAAGTGCCTAAAGAAGTTGAACAAAAAGTAATTGATGAGTATAACAAATCAAGAGAAGAAGATAAATAATATTTGTGAGGCTGCCTTATTAAGTGTCATTCCGAATTTAATTCGGAATCTGATAATTAGATTTTGAACTGATAATAAAATCTGAAACGATCCGGCGGAAGCGAACAGGTTAACAAAAATTGAATTTTAAGACAGCCTCTTTTTTATTAGGTAAATAAATGAAAAAACTTTGGTCTCCCTGGCGTTCAAAATATATTGAATCATTCAACTCAGATCCTGATCCATCCAAATGTATTTTTTGTCAGATAGCCGCTTTAGATCCGAATGAACCAGATAACCTGATTGTTCACAAAGATAAATATACATTTACTTTGATGAACCTTTATCCATACAATAACGGTCATCTAATGATTGTTCCATACAGACACACAAGTGACTTTACAAGTCTGAGCAAAGAAGAATATTCCGAATTAATGAAAAATTTACAACTTGCACAGCAGGCATTGTTAAAAGTTATGAATCCGCACGGTTTTAATATTGGCGCTAATATTGGTAGAGTTGCCGGTGCCGGGATTGAAGATCATATACATTTTCATATTGTTCCGAGATGGAATGGGGATTCCAATTTTATGCCCGTGATTGGTGAAGTTAAAGTCATCTCTCAGGACCTTCAGGAAACTAAATCCAGATTAATCCAGGCTTATTCAGAGTTATTAAAGTAAAATAATTCGTTCATCATTTATTCAAAAAAAATTACAGAGGTAATTTGAAAAACCTATTAATTCTTTTATTTGCAGCCATTGTATTTTATGGTTGTGATACAAAAATAGCCAAACCAATTGACGGCAAAACAACTCCGCTTGTTTTACGTGATGGATTATTATATCCTGACTCAACTTCGCAGGTACCTTTTACCGGCAGGAATAAATCAAGAGCGCTGGAGCAATTTGTTGAGTATGATGTAGTTAACGGGATTAAAGAAGGAGATTTTATTATTTATTTTCCAAACCAGCATGTTGAGATGATAGGGAAAATGTCAAATAATCTGAATGTTGGTGAGTGGAAATATTACAGACCGGACGGTTCATTAGAAACAGTTGGAAATTATGTTAATGATATTCCATCAGGAAACTGGACTTGGTATTATCCCAATGGAAAAATTGTTGAAGAAGGTGTTTACAAAGATGGTAAACGTGATGGTAAATGGATAAGTTATGATTCAACCGGCGCTCAATCAATTATCAGAACTTACAAAGAAGATAAATTGATTGATTCTATATTAGTTGCAGAAAACAAAAAATCTTCCAAATAATACCTGCTTGATTTAAGAAAGATTATACACTATTTTTGTGCGCCAAAAAATTTGGGCCCATAGCTCAGTTGGTTAGAGCATCTGACTCATAATCAGAGGGTCGGTGGTTCAAGTCCATCTGGGCCCACAATAAACCTCAGGATCTTTTGATTTTGAGGTTTTTTTTATTGCCTGCTAAAAAACTTATTGTTAATAAATAAAAAAAATAATTACAAAATTTGCTGTGGGGAAGTAACAAGAATATAAAAGACAATTCTAATAGCCTTTTGACTGTTGTTCTTTAACCATTCTTTTAGTTTAAACGATCAGGTAAACGAAAATAATTACGACACGAAGCTATTGCTCCATCATTAATTCTTTATATGTTTTTTCAATAGTTTTTATTTCGTCATTATTAAGAGATACAAATTCTTTTTCACGAGCTCTGTTGGATAAAGACCCGTTGTTTTGTTCAAGGAATCGAATCAATAATGCAACAGTTTTATCAGGCATCTGAAAATGATCATCCAGCCATATCTTCATTCTGTCATATTTTTGTAAATAGGATACTTCATCAGGGATAATTTTACTTATTGTATATTCAACACAATCAAACAGGAATTCAGAAGGGAGTGTTGCATCAAAATAACGGTAATAATCAATAGTATCGTTTAATACTTCAACATTATTGTCTTTCGTTTTTCTCCATTCAATAAAATCCAGTAATGGATGAGAATAATTTTGCAGTACATTTTTATAATCTTCGATCTTTTCTAAAATTGCAGCAGATACCGGAAATACCATTCCCTGCGGAGTATATTTCATTACAGATAATAAATGATGAATAAGATAACGATGAATTCTACCATTACCATCTTCGAACGGATGAATAAAAACAAAGCCAAAAGCAATTTTTGCAGCAGTTAAAACAGGATGAAAATTGTTCGTTTCCAACAGTTTTGCAGTATTAAGTAAACCATTCATCAGAGTATCCAGGTTTTGCCATCGGGCAGAAATATGTTCAAGAATAGGTTCACCGGTCTTAAGATCATGCTCTCCAATAAAACCACCTTCAGTTCTGTAGCCTATTTTAACAAAGCGACTATCGCCTATAACGATATGCTGAAGACGCAGAAGTTCATCTTTAGTTAATTGTTTACTACCAGCCTGACCAATTGCCTGACTCCAACGTACAGCCCTGCTGTGAGAAGGACTTTCACCTTCTATAGTAAATGAAGCTTTTGAATCTTTTAACAGAAGGAAAGCAGAAGTACGGAGCAATATATCTTTATGAACTTTTTTGATCGCGGCATTTGTTTTTTCAGTCAGATTAGCTTCAATATACTTTTCCAGTTTAGGTGTTTTAAAAACAAGCGGACAAAAATCGACAGTTCCGGGCAAATTATTTTTAATACGATGTCTGCTGGAATTTATACTGACAGGGGAAACATATTGAAGTTTTTCATCTACCAGCGGTACATAATTACCTTCTTTCAAATCATCAACTGATAATAGTTTCAGCATCAACCATTCATATAAAAACCAAATCTTTCTGGTATAAATGCTCAGGGGTTCCTTTTTTATCCACTCTTCAATAGCAGTCTGATCTAGTTGATCAAATAATTTTTTGAAGAATAAAAGATTTATACCCTCATATTTTAGTGCAAAGACTAAATGATTATAAAGAGTATCCTGTGGTTGATGTTTTACAGTATAAACATTCCATCCATCAACCGAATATTTCTTATGTTTTTCACTTATCAATGAAAGCTTGTTTGGTAAAGGCACCTTTAAGTTTAAGGCATCAATAAGAATCCCATATCCAACCAAATTTCCCTGTTCAGGAGCTTCTCTTTCGTGAAAAACATTTATGGATCGTGAAAAACGTTTATTATTCATAGTATTTTCTGAAAAATATTTATAGCAAAAATATATGAAAAACGTTTAAAGTCAATGAAAAATATATATTAACTGTAATGTTTTATGAAAAATATTTATCAGATGTGAAAAACGGATAAATAATATGATTAGTCGGTATGATTTAATGTAAATTATGAGAAACGGCTGTCAGAAAAAGAAAATTGCGTTTTCTGACCCACCCCTTCATCCCCTCCGGGAAGGGGAAAACTACGTTTTAAAAAGTTTATGAGTAATAAATTGAATGTTAAATCAAAACTAATAATTTTACTTTGAATCATCTTTTCTGAATTTGTTTAAGAAAACTTAGGAATGAGTTTATGAATTATGATGTTAAACAAAAACCTGAAAGAAAAATAAAGTTAGTTGGAATTTTTCATACAATATAATTACTTAATCAATCTTTAATAAAAAAAAGCGTACAGTCCCCTCTTGGGAGGGGCGAGGGGTGGGTCAATAGCAAGCGTACGAAATACTATTAAATCATATATCAAAAAAGCTTGCGCTGATTTATCTGCACTTATACTCGAAGGAAATATTAGAATTAAAGTTTTACTTTAGTTAATTTTGAATTAATCCGGTTGATAGATTTTGAGAGGTTATTTAATATTGGCACAGATCAGATTCAAAAGCGAGTTGGTGGAACTTTTATAATTAAGGATTTAAAATAAAAACATAATATAAAAATTAAGATTAACTTAATGATTGACACCAAAATAAAGCTTATACAAGAATACCTGAAGAAAGTTAAATCTGCTAATAAAGAGCTTACCAAGAAGGAAGCTTTTAAAGATTTACTTAACCGCTTATATGCTGATGATAAAGAAATAATCAGACTGATTGATAAAATTACCCTTGGCTCCGAAAGAACAATTCTAAATATTCCAAGAAAAGATAAAATTCACAGAGGCAGTGCTGATACACTTTTTAATAACATTATAATTGAATTTGAAAATGATCTTAAGATTACTCTTGATCATTCTAAAGAACAGCTTGCCGGCTATTTGCTTGGGCAGTTAAGATCAGGTGAAGGTTACAACTTTACTTTGATTGCATCAGATTTTATTAATTGGAAAGTATTTGTGCCTGATGTTAGTCAGCTTGAAGGAATTGAAAATCTTCAGGAACACGAGCTTGTTCTAAACGAAGTTAAGAGCTCAGCTTTTGTATTAAACGAAAGAAATACTGAAGAATTTTTCTATTGGATTGATCGGTTCCTTTTCAAAGAAGAAAAACTGAAGGCCACACTAAAGAGGATTGAAGAGGCTTTTGGATATCAAAGCTATGTTTTTATTGAATCTTTCCGTGAGTTGAACAAATGGTTTAATGAAGCGAAAAAATTTGGTGAAGTTCAGGTTTCTTATGAGCAGTGGAGTAAGTTTTTAAGTATTGCTTACGGAAGCTTTGATGCTCGTGATAATATTTTTCTGATACATACTTACCTTAGTGTTTTTTCAAAGATGCTTGCTTATAGTGTCGTTTCGAACGATGATTATATTGACGATACTGAACTAAGGTCTATTCTTGACGGAACAATATTTTACAAATATAATATCCGAAATTTTGTTGATAATGATTTCTTCCATTGGATAAATACGGAACGGAGTTTCAATAATCTGAAGAAAGTTTTTCGCCTTATTGCTCAGGAAATTTCCAATTTTGATTTTGAAAATGTTGATGAAGATGTTCTTAAAGGTGTCTATCAGGAACTGATTGATATTGATACAAGACATTCACTCGGTGAGTATTATACTCCGGATTGGCTTTGCGAAAGAATTGTTCAGGAGTTTAAGTTTAGTAAAACAGATAAGATATTAGACCCTGCTTGCGGAAGCGGTTCTTTTTTAAGAGCGGCAATTCACAGAGTTAAAGAACTTAATCCTGATATAACGGTTGAAGAGATTAACGATCAGATTTACGGAATTGATATTCATCCGTTGAGTGTTCAGATTGCTAAAACAACACTGTTGCTTGCACTTGGTAAAGAAATTATAAATGCAAAGAAACCGATTTACCTTAACATAATTCTTGCAAACACACTGCTTGCACCTGAAGGTGTTCAGAATCTTTTTGGAAATGAGTTTCTTTTAAACATTGATAAAGAAAAATATCACTTAACCACACAAATACTTGAAGATGTTAATTTGTTTGATGAAGCACTTGGCATTTGCGATGATCTTGCAGAACAAACAATGGGAAGGAAAGAATCCGCCTTAGGCGGAGAAGAAGTATTTGAAAATATTTTCAGAAAACATTTTGAAAAGAGCGGAAATAAATCCGGCGCAAATAAACAAGTAATAGAAAGCTTTTATAAAATTTATCTTGGATTGAAAGCGGTTAAAGAGAAGGGTAGAGACAGCATCTGGAAATTTATTGTTCAGAACCTTTACAAACCATATTTTCTTGCAGGCAAGTTTGATTATGTAATTGGCAATCCGCCCTGGTTTACTTATAGCTCAATAAGGAATGAAGATTATCAGAATATACTTAATGCTTTGGCTGATAAGTATGAAGTTAAGCCGGAAAAAGTTGCAAACTTTCCTCATCTTGAAATTGCTGCAATATTTTTGGCATACTGCAGCAGTTATTTTTTAAGCAAGCGAGGAAAAATTTCTTTTGTTTTACCAAGAAGTTTCTTTAGTGCTGATCACCATGATAATACGAGAAGCGGAAAAGCAATTGGATTTAAGCTTACTCAGATCTGGGATTTGAAAGATGTATCACCTCTTTTCAGAATTCCAAGTTGTGTTTTCTTTGCTGAACCTTCCAAAGCTGGAGAAAAAAAGAAGACTCCTATCTCTGGTTTACAAGGTAATATTTTTAACGGCAAACTTACAGAACATAATTGCAATCTTTTAAATGCAAAAGAAAGTATAACCGAAGAAGCTGTTAAGTGGTATTATATAAAACAAGGGAAAGCTTCTGCTATTTCTAATAAGAGAACGAAGAGTAATACAAATGAAAATCCTTATAAGAAACATTTTAAGCAAGGCGCTACTATTGTTCCAAGATGCTTTTATTTTGTTGAGCTGGATCAGGAAATTCCTAAAGATTTTGAGAACAGAATTATAAATATCAAAACTACCGAAGCAATTGAAGCTGATGCAAAAAAGCCCTGGAAAGGGTTGAAGTTTACTGGAAGGATTGAAAGTAAATTTATTTTCCGGACAGCATTAGCGAAAAGTATTTTACCTTTTGCTTTGTATAAACCTGATTTAATTGTGTTGCCAATATTAGTAGAAAAGAATAATGAGGGAAGAAAAAAAATAAAACTACAATCTTCAAAAGATTTAATGCAGGAAGGTTATTTGAACGCTTCTAAATGGTTTAATAATGTTGAAAACATCTGGCAGATTCATAGAACTGAAAAGAATAAAAATATAGCCAGCAAGGATTATTTAAACTGGCAGAATAAATTAATTGAACAAAATCTTGATGCTCCTTTCTTGGTTTTATATAATTCATCTGCAAAAGATGCCAATGCAACAGTGGTTGAACGAAGTAGATTAAACCTTAATTTTTTTGTTGAAAGTAAAGGTTATTGGTTCTCAACTTCTAATCGAAATGAAGCTTATTATTTAACTGCAATTTTTAATTCTAAAATTCCTAATGAATTGATGAAAGATTTTCAGACAAGAGGATTATTTGGTGCGAGAGATGTTCATAAAAAGATACTTGATATCTATTTCCCTCAATTTGATAAGAGTAATGAAATACACATACAACTTGCAGAGCTGAGCAAAGAAGCCCACAAAAAAGCTGAGAAATATTTACTAGACAATCCGCCACAAAAAGAACTAACAGCAACACGACTCGGCAAACTCCGTCTCGATATAAAAAAACATCTTGCCGCCGAGATGAAAGAAATAGATAAGTTGGTTAAAAAAGTGGTAGGGTGAAAAATGATTCAACAAGAGAAGAATTATTGAATGAAAAAGAACTAATTAAACAAGATGCAAAAACAAGAAGCAGAAGTATTATTAAGAAAGGTTCTTAACAATCAATCTGCTGAGTTCAGAGAAGGTCAGTGGGAAGCAATTGATGCGGTTGCTAACAGGAATAAAAAGCTTCTCTTAGTGCAGCGAACTGGTTGGGGTAAAAGCATTGTGTATTTTCTTTCCACAAAAATTTTGAGGGATAAAGGAAGAGGAATAACTTTAATTATCTCTCCTCTCCTTGCATTAATGCGTAATCAGCTTGATGCAGCACATCCGATAGGAATTAATGCAGTGACAATCAATTCCGCTAACACAGATGAATGGCAGGAGGTAATAAATAAAATCAAGTCCGATAATGTTGATGCATTATTAATTTCACCCGAAAGACTTGCAAACGAAAACTTTATTGAAGAAGTAATAATTCCGCTTGCTAGTAAAATTGGTTTGTTTGTTGTTGATGAAGCACATTGCATATCTGATTGGGGTCACGATTTCAGACCGGATTACAGAAGAATAATAAATGTTTTAAAAAATGTTCCTGCTAATATGCCTGTTCTTGCTACAACCGCAACTGCAAATAACCGGGTAGTAGATGATATTAATTCTCAATTGAAAGATCTCGAGATAAGAAGAGGAAATCTCTCGCGTGAGAGCTTGTATTTACAAAACATTATTCTTCCTGATCAGTCGCAAAGGTTAGCCTGGCTTGCAGAACAACTGCCGCAAATTTCCGGAACAGGAATTATTTATACATTAACCAAAAGAGATGCTGAATCAGTTGCGGGATGGTTAAGATTAAATAATATTAAAGCTGAAGCTTATTACTCAGATGTTAACAACGATGATTTTGATGATGTAAACGAATACAGAATTTCTCTGGAACAAAAATTACTTAAAAACGAAATTAAAGCTCTTGTTGCAACCTCCGCCTTAGGAATGGGATATGATAAACCAGATCTCGGATTTGTTATTCATTATCAGGCACCAGGTAATGTAGTGTCTTACTATCAACAAGTAGGAAGAGCAGGAAGAGCGATTGACAAAGCTTATGGAATACTTTTAACCGGGAAAGAAGATTCAGAGATTCACGAGTATTTCAGAAGAACTGCGTTTCCTTCTGAACCGGACATAATTAAAATACTTGATTTATTAAATGAGTCTGATGGTTTAACAATCAGGGAAATAGAAGGAAAACTTAATTATTCTTATGGGACAATTGAGAAAATACTTAAATCATTATCGGTTGAAAATCCTGCATCGGTAATAAAGGTTAAAAGCAAGTTTTATCGGACTCCTGTTCCTTTCAAAATTGATAAAGAACGAATTGAATTCCTTACAAACCGTCGAGTTAATGAATGGAAAGAGATGCAGGATTATGTGAGTCATAAAGAATGTTTAATGAATTTTCTTAAAAGGTCTTTAGATGATCCTGATAGTTCTGAATGTAATAACTGTCAGAATTGTAAACCAGAAGCAAGACTGCAGGTAAAAGTAAATGATAACTTAGTAATAGCTGCTTCCAGATATATTAAACAAAGTGAGATGCCGTTACAATTAAATAAGCAGGTTGCAAAGGATTCATTTCCAATTTATCAAATCAGCGGAACAATTTCTGCTAATCAAAGAGGAGAAGAAGGCAGAATATTAGCACGATGGGGTGATGCAGGCTGGGGATATATAGTAAAAGAATGTAAAGCTAATAATTATCTTTCAGATGAATTGGTTGAGGCATTAGCTGAAATGATAAATGAAAGATGGAAACCGAAACCTAAACCTGAATGGATAACCTGTGTTCCATCTTTAAATCATAAAGAACTTGTTCCGGATTTTGCGAAAAGACTATCTGATAGATTAAGGATACCATTCTATAATATCGTTAAAAAAGTTAAAAGTAATTCATTGCAGAAACTGATGCAAAACAGATACTATCGCTGTAATAATCTCGATGGTGCTTTTGAAATTGATAGTAATATTCCTGACACCCCTGTATTATTAATTGATGATATTGTAGATTCGGGATGGACATTAACAGTAATTTCGATATTATTAAGAAGAGCAGGCTCCGGACCTGTATTTCCGGTTGTGCTTGCATCTACAACATCAGGAAGTTAGAGAATGGAAAATCTTGATATAGAAAAACAATCAATACTTTTATTAACATCTTATTTTAAAAAGCCAGAGAAAGATGATGCAAATCCGCTTACACCAACCGAATGGAAAGTTTTTGCCGGCTGGTTAAAAGATCGGCGTTATTCACCCGGCAGCTTACTTTCCGAAGATGGTCCAAATATTATTGAAAGCTGGAGTGACAATAAAATTTCCAGAGAAAGACTGATAACTTTGTTAAAGCGTGGCGCACAAATGGGTTTGGCTTTAGAAAAATGGATGCGCGCCGGAATATGGATATTAACCCGTTCCGATCCTGAATATCCGCAAAAATTAAAAATTAAGCTTGGAGCAATTTCACCACCGGTGCTGTTTGGAGTTGGTAATAAAGAACTTCTTAATAAAACTGGGATTGCAATAATCGGGTCAAGAGACATAACTTTTGAAGATATTAATTTCAGTCAACAATTAGGAAAAACAATATCTGAAAATGATCGTTTGGTTATTTCAGGCGGTGCTAAAGGTGTGGATGAGGCTGCGATGCTCGGTGCCTTATCCGTTGATGGATATGCTGTTGGTGTTTTAGCTGATAGTCTTCTGCAAAAATCTTTATCACAGTTATACCGTGAGTATCTTGTTAAAAGAAAACTTGCATTGATATCCCCTTACTATCCCGAAGCAGGTTTTAATGTTGGCAATGCAATGGGCCGAAATAAATATATCTATTGTCTTTCTGAAGCTGCAATCGTTGTTCATTCCGGATTAAAAGGCGGGACTTGGACAGGTGCATTAGAAAATCTGAAGAAAAAATGGGTGCCACTCTACATAAAAGTAAATAATGATAAGAATGCAGGAAATCTCTCACTCATTAAGGAAGGAGGAAAAGCAATAGAAGATAATATGGATATTAATTCTTTTATAAGTGGTATAATCGCGAAAAAGGAATTTGTTTCAGAAGATTATAAAATTACTGCAGTTCATGAGTCTAAGTCAGACATCATTTCAAAATCAGAATCACAAACAGAATTAAAGCCAGAAGTAACAGATAAAGAATTGACCTCAATAAGTTTTTATGATTTATTTTTAATAAAGCTGAAAAATATAATGAAGGATAAAGAACTTAAACTAAAAGAAATAAAAAATAGTATTGATATTAATCCTTCACAGTTTAATGATTGGTTAAAAAAAGCTGAAGCTGATGACATTATTGAAAAATTAACAAATCCGGTCAGGTATAAGATAAAATCTGAAGGTGAACAACAAGCAAGTTTATTTAATTAAAATTCTATTCCTTTAGGGTTTTATATTATTAAAGGGTTTAAGTTGAAGAGGAGATAGCAGAACTGTATTAAAGGTTCTAGGCTAGATCGAAGGAATGAGATTGAGTTGATTGAAGTAAGAGGTTTTTTAGAATCATAGGAGGTTCCAACAGAATTTCAAAGAAATTTTCGACTTGATTGTAAACCTTATCATTAACCTTAATTGCTAATAAAACTTCTTTGTTTTAATTTTATAAAGCAAGTCTCATTGAATTAATTTATTTTAGCAGTGTTATTTTTAGTTTAAAAGGTCAGTGGTTCAAATCTGTTTGTCGCTGCACTAAAAGATAATCCATTACATTTATTTAAGAATCAAATTGAAATATTCTGCGCTCATATCTAAAAAAATATCTAAAGAACCTGAAATTATCGGAAGAGACAGATATCTGAATTCGGCAGTATTAATACCTATCGTTGAACTTGATGGAATCGAATATTTACTTTTTCAAAAACGTTCACAAAAAGTAAGACAACCGGGTGAGGTTAGTTTTCCGGGTGGACATTATGAATTTCAAAAAGATAATGGTTTTCTTGCAACTGCTTTAAGAGAAACCTGTGAAGAGCTTGGTATTGAAAAAAAGAAGATACGTGTTCTGGGTAAACTAGGTACGTATGTTGGACCGATGGGAGTTATTGTTGAAGCATTTATTGGTAAACTTAATATTTCTTCGTTGAAGGAATTAAAAATAGATGCAGAAGAAGTTGACAGGGTTTTTATTTTACCAATTGATTTCTTTATAAATACTGAGCCGCTTGTTTATTTTTCGAGAGTAGAGTTGCATCCGAAAATAAAAAATGAGGAAGGTGAAATAATTGATTTGCTTCCTGTAAAAAAACTTGGATTGCCTGATCGCTATGCTTTTCCGTGGACTAAAGGCAAACATCGTGTTTTTATTTATAAAAATGATGAAGAAACTGTTTGGGGCATAACTGCTGAATTAGTGTATGAATTAGTTAATAAGTTAAAGCCGGATAATAATGAAAAATTATAAACACATAATATGGGATTGGAACGGAACTCTGTTAAATGATGTTGATTACAGTAAAAATATCATTAACAGGATTCTTGATAAAAATGATTTGCCAAAATTATCTTTACAGAGATACAGAGAGATTTTTACTTTTCCCGTGCAGGATTATTATATAACAGCAGGACTGGATTTTTCTAAAACTTCTTTTGAAGTACTTGGTAAAGATTTTATTGATGACTATGAATCGAAAAAACTTACCTGCAGCTTGTATGATAATGCAGTTGAAATACTCAGCTTAATCCACGAAAAAGGAATAACGCAATCTGTGCTCTCGGCATATCTACACGAAAATCTTGTAAAGATTCTGGATCATTACAGTTTAACAAAATATTTTGATTACATTAATGGATTGGATAACATCTATGCAGGCAGCAAAGTTCATCTTGGATTAAAATTAATTGAAGAGATCAATCTGCCGGGTAAAGAGGTTTTATTTATAGGTGATACTTTACACGATGCAGATGTTGCAAAAGCTATGGGTGTTGATTGTGTGTTGATTGCTAATGGTCATCAAGTAAAAGATAGGTTAATATCAGGACACAATAAAGTTTTTAATGACCTGACTGATCTTAAAAATTATTTATCGCTTGATAACAATGTGAATAATAAATTATAGTAATAGAAGATTAAATAATCCTACAATAAGATTAAAATATTTTATTATTCCAAGATAAAGTATTTAACAACAATTATTTTTTAATCAACTGACTACGGTTCTTTAATGCCTCGTCAAGAGTGTTAAAATATCCAACTCTTACTCTGTACCAAGTTCCATCAAGATCAGGTAAATCCGCAATTACAACAAAGGAATCAAAACCCTTAGCCTTTAACTCAGAAGATTCTTGTTCGGCTTTCGTTCTGCTTCTGAATGATGAAACCTGATAGCAATACAAGTATCCATCAGTAAATACCATTTTACCAACATTGCGTTCCACTGATGGATTATAAACTCTTGATGAAGTAAAATCAACTTGTTTCTGTTTATCAGATGATTTGCTTTCAGTATTAACATTGCTTCCGTCTTTATCTGAAACAAGCACAATCGCCACTCTTCTGTTAAGTGCTCTGCCTGTTTCGGTGCTATTATCTGCAATAGGATAATCAGATGCATAGCCCGCAGCAAACAATCTGGATTTATCAATTCCATTACTAACAAAAAAGTTGTAAACAGATTCAGCTCTTTGTTTTGAAAGCACTAAATTTTTTTCATAACTGCCGGTAATATCAGTATGTCCTTCTATTTTCCATCTTGTATCCGGATAATCAACCATAACTTTCAGAATTTTTTGCAATTCAGAATATGCAGTGTTAAGTAAATTAGCTTTACCAATCTCAAAATTAACAGCTCCGCTTAAAATGAACTCAGTTTTTACTATTGGCTCATAAACTTTTTCATCAACCGGGCAGCCCCATTTATTTACTTCAGTTCCTATTGGTGTATTTGGGCAAAGGTCCTTATAATCAGGAACTCCATCGCCATCAGAATCTTCCGGACAACCTCTGTCATCAACTTTTACTCCTTTGGGTGTATCCGGACAAAGATCTTTATAATCAGGCACTCCATCCTGATCTGAATCAACAGGGCATCCTCTTTCATCAACCGGAATGTTTACAGGAGTGTTAGGACATTCATCTAAATAATCCGGTACTCCATCTTTATCTGAATCTACGGGACATCCGAATTCATCCACTATTACATACGGAGGAGTATCAGGACATAAATCATATTCATCTCTTACTCCATCTCCGTCAGTATCTTTTATGCCGCCAAAATAAAATGATAATCCGGCAAGCGCATGAAAATAAATATCGTTATCAGTACCTAATTTATATCCATCGAGTAAATCAGAATTAATATAATTTATACCTGCTGCTAATTGCATTCCGAAATAATCAGTAAAAAGAATTTTTGTACCAAACTCACCGGTTAACATCATTTTATGAGGGCTGAAAGCTTTAACTGAGGGAATCAATGCTTTACCATCTTTATCCCGAGGATCAAAATAAAAGTATGATATCCCACCGAAAAGATAGGGTATAAACGATTTGCCAATAGCATAGTTAAAAGAAGATCCGGCTCCCAATGAATAAACCAGAGTTCTGTAGTTAGAAGTTGACATACTTGAACTTGCTCCACCTTCTCCGGTTATATATCCGGCTGTTCCAAAAATTCCAATTCCAAAAGTTGCAGGGGAGAGAGTAGAAAAATAATATTCCAGAGATGCCCGCGTAAGAAAATCCATTCCATTTTTCTTAAAGTCTGTTCGGCTGTATGTAATACCGCCATTAGCAGAAAGACTAAACTTGTTAGAGAGCGGATGAAAGATTTTAGGTTCATAATACTTTTGAGGTGTTATTTCAAAAGTTAAAATTACAAATAAAAGAACCAACAGAATACTTTTCATTTTATACTCCTCTGTAATTTAAGGAAATAAAGAAATCTATAATCCATAAAATAATATAATTGAGAATAAGTTTTTAGAGCCAATTAAAAAAACAGGTTCACGTGTGGTTTCCTGATCACTGATATCTAAATAGATGAATGATCCTTTTAAAATTAAATCGTGTAAATACTCGTATGTAAATTCAAAGCCTAATCTATTTTCTGTTCTTAACGGTGGATAAAGAAACGGCACATCAATTTTTTTCGCTCCTGAATAAGCATAATATATTTCCTCCATTCCACCTTTTCTGATGTATTCATTATATAATTTGATTTTTAATCCGCGTAATAATTGAAAGTCAAATTGTATTCTGAACTGATCAGCATTTTGTCCTAACCAATGACCAAGTGAGTATTTTAAATGTTTATAATTTGTTACTTCATTTCTGTGTTCATATACCCAGGGATTTATTCGCGTATATTCAACCGATAAATCGAGATTATCAAACAACAGGTTGATCGTTTTTCCCCCAAGAGTAAAACCAATCCAGGTATTATGAAAATCATTATCAAGTACATTTCTTATTTCTGTTACATCAACAAATAATGTAGAGTACCATTTAAAATTCGTGGGATATTTAGCAGCAATATCAAAATACATTACTCCGTTAGCATCGTTAACATCACCTCTGCCGGAGTTGTGATCAAGAAACTTGTAGAACATAAATGGTATAAAAAATTCAGGTCTCAATTCGCCGCCATAAACAACTGCATTTCCGGCAGATACATCAAGCCATTGCAGTGGAGATAATGTTATAATGTTTGCAGCGATATATTTTGAAATATAACTTTTTATGAGTGTTTGGCTTATTGATCCCGGATATGAATAATAGAAATAAGCAGAATCATACACCTGCGAACTTAACCAGCCATGTATATAAGAAAATCTTAACCATTCAACTGGTTTTAATTGTAATTGAATATGAGGATAAGAAGGAGATTTATCCGATAATATTAATTGTCCGAATTTTCCATGTCCCCATTGCACATAATCTTTTTTTAATGAAACGCTGCCCCAATTCCAATTAAAATTTATACTGCCCTTAACATCACTATATTCAATACCATTAGGTGCATCTTTTATCCAGGCACCTCTCAGCGGAGAAAAGTATTTTGTTTTATCAACTACATCACCAAATTCACCTTTATCTCTGATATCAAAACTAAATCCGAACCAATTACTGTAACTACCGAATGTTGATAAACCAACTGAGCGTGTATGACCAGATAATTTACCTACAGACATTATGCCATAAGAAGCAATAGGTGAAAGCTTAATATTGAAAATGGAATCACTGTAACCAAGTAAAGACCATCTTTCAGTTATATCAGAAAAAAAATCCTCTACAAACTGATTATAATTATTTGGAGATGAGTTTAAAATAAATTCAATTTCATATTTGTATTCCTGACTGTAAAATTTTAATTCCTCAATCTCCAGTTTGTTCAGTTCAAATTTATTTTCAGATAGTTTATTAACAACAAATATGATTCGGTCTGCAATATAATTTCTTGAATAGGGTTTTACTTCATCGTCCAGTTTAATCATCCCTTTTAAATTCATTCGTTCCAGAAAATCATAAATTCCGTTATCCACAGGTACATAGACAATTTGTGAGTAAACATTATTAAGATTTTGCAACAAAGATATGGATAGAGAAAACAGTCCAATTAATAAAAGTAAGTATCTGAACAGATTTTTCTTAATATTCAATGAATTCATTTTATTGTTTTAATGAACAATGCAATTAATTTTTTTATGGTTGCTTACCAGATCAAACTGGTTTAATGGTTTTATAGCCCTTCAATGTTATGAACTTCTTTTTTTCTTGAAAATTATATTAGTCATACTCCTGAAAAAATAAGTTATGTCAGTTCTGATTGGAGCTTTATCAAATGAATCAAAATATTTTTTTTCTGATGCTTCAATTGCTTCAATAGTATCCGGTAAGTCAGCATAAAACGGAGGTATTAAACCTGGTTTATATTTGATTCTTCTTTCCTGAAACTCAGTTGAGTATAAAGACAAATAATGGGAACTGACCGGTCTTACTCCTACTAGTTTTATATCTCTTTTTATCAGATTTATAAACATTGGCAGTTCATCAATCCAGGATTTTCGTAAAAATTTACCCCAGCTTGATATCCTGAAATCATTTTTAATTTTACCTTTGTCAGAAAGCCTGTTATTGTTATAAACAAACTCTTGTATATATTCTGAATATGGATGCATAGTTCGTATTTTATAAACAAATATCTGTTTACCATCTTTGCCGATTCTTCTCATTTTAAAAATTATACTGTAAGAAGGATTTCTGTCGGTCGAAGGTTCCTTAGCTTTTCTTGCTGTTATAAAAACAAAATTATCTATCTCAGTAAGACTGAGTATTTCAAAACCACAATAGACTAATCTGCCCATTGTTTCAGCAATTGAGATTACCCGGTTTTTGCCTTTAGATAGACTGAAATAAATTTTTCTTAATACAGGAAGTTTTGGGAAAGCCCTTTTCCAAATGAAATTAAGAAAATAAAACACATCAGCAATTATAAAGGGATATTTTTTTTGAAACTTTTTATACTGATTTTTTAATGGCATCATACAGCTAACATATACACCATTTAAAATTAATTTCTCGCTTACCATCCTGAAATAATCATTAATCCTTTTCTGATCATTCAGTTCGTGCAGATTAATTATTAATTCCATTGAAGATTGAGTTAATACTTCAATGTTATATATATCAGAAGATCTTAATACCAAGGACTTTTTTGCATTAAAGGATTTTAATTCTATTCCTTTATCTAAGAATTCAAACACTTTTGGAAAGTCTTTCAAATATTGATTCTTTAGATTTTGTTTTATCACTGATTCATATGGTTCGTTACCTATTATTCTATATTTCCCTTTATAGATATCTCTGCTGGGCATAATTGCGGGTCTGCCTAATTCAAAAGTCTTTAGAAAAATATTCGTAACCTCATCAGTTGAATAGGGGAGTTTTCTGCCGTATAAAAACAAGAACACTATAAAAGATATTGTTGTATAAGTGAAAACTGATTGAAAAAAATATGGTAAATAAGCAACTCTTATATTTACAGTAAATAATGAAATGGTAATTAAAGAAATAATCAAAAGATAAAATTTTATTTGCAGACCAACTGATGACCAGTTATTTGCTGATTGTTTTAATGGATTGAATTTATGAGTTAATAAAGCCGAAAAAAACCAACTGGCATATATTAGCACTAAGACTATCAAATGTCTCTCATTAATATTTTGAGTCCCGATTCCTTTAATTATTAAAAAGTATATAGAAAGTGTTAAAAGAATAAAATCAGGTATAACATACTTCCAGGAAACAGGATTTCTATCAATAATCTTTTTAATTCCTGTGTTGTAAGAAATTAAATAAAAGTAAATACTTTCTGCCAATGCACCGGTAAGCATTGAACCAAGAATAACATATCTGGAAAGGTTTCCGGCATTTAGATGTATTAGAGAAAATGTAAGCGCACCAAGTCCTAATGTAAGTGAAATATAAATTTTCCGTAAAGACTGGAGATACTCATGTTCTTTTGTCAGGAAAACCTTGTTAGAAATTATTGAAGAAATAAATAATGATACTAAATAATAAATAAACAGATTCTGATATTCAGGTTCCAGTAAAAATGTGCTGCGCTTTATATAGTACCAAATAAAAAAAGTTATGGTATAGATTATTAAACTGACTACAGAATTTCTTAAGAAGTAACTCCGTCTGCGTCTTTTTAAAATAAAACCGTTGTTAAAACCGGTTTTTTTATTTTTAAGATCGTCTAATACTATATCAGAATTATTAATTTCCATAAATATTAAAAATAGTTTTTACAATATATCTAAAAATTCTAATTATTAAGAAATTCATATCAGATAATTTTTTAAGTGATTATCCTGATTTATTTGAGAACATAATTCAATAATAATCTAAAATCTGTTTTTCGGTTTTTGCTGCTGATTTAAATTGCCTGATTATAGTATTACTTAGATTGGTTTTTTTTGCAGCACTCTTTATATTTGAAACAATTTTCAAAGAAATTAAGCAGAATTAATGCAGAAAATCAGAATTAGCGAACTTGGAAATTTCGTAGGACAGGAAGTTACACTTCAAGGTTGGTTATTTAATAAAAGATCAAGCGGTAAAATTAAGTTTATAATACTTCGTGATGGTTCAGGTTATTTACAATGTGTTTATTTTAAAGGTAATCTTGTACCGGAAGTTTTTGATTTAGCTGATAAGATTGGTCAGGAATCATCAATAGAAGTTACCGGTAAAGTAAAAGAAGAACCAAGAGCTCCCGGCGGATACGAACTCGATGCAACTAATCTTAAGATTATTTCCGAAGCTCACGATTATCCTATTACTCCCAAAGAACACGGAATTGAATTTTTATTAGATAACAGACATCTATGGTTAAGATCAAGTAAACAAGTTGCTATTTTGAAAATTCGGCATCGTATTGTAAAAGCAATCAGAGATTTCTTTGACGATAGAGGATTTACTCTGATGGATCCTCCGATATTAACTCCCAATGCCGTTGAAGGAACATCAACGCTTTTCGAAACACCATACTTTGATCTTGGTAACGCATATTTAACTCAATCAGGACAGCTTTATGCAGAAGCCGGTGCAATGGCTTTAGGTAAAGTTTATACATTCGGTCCAACATTCAGAGCAGAAAAATCCAAAACAAGAAGACACTTAACAGAATTCTGGATGGTTGAGCCTGAAGTAGCATTTAATGATCTTAATGATAATATGGATCTTGCAGAAGAATTTCTTGAGTATATTGTTCAGACTGTCTTGAAAGAAAACGCAAATGAATTAAAAGTATTGGAAAGAGATACAACAAAACTGCAGAATGTTAAGCGTCCTTTCCCGCGTGTTCATTATGATGAAGCAGTAGAAATTCTTAGAAAGAACGGAATTGATTTTAAATGGGGAAATGATTTAGGCGGTTCTGATGAAACAATAGTATCGGAACAATATGATCGCCCTGTTATGGTTCATCATTATCCTGCAGAGGTAAAAGCGTTTTATATGAAAAGAGATCCTGAAGATCCTAAATATGCTCTTGCTGTAGATGTTCTTGCCCCTGAAGGATACGGTGAAATTATCGGCGGAAGCCAAAGGGAAGATAACCTTGATTTTCTTCTGGAAAGAATCAAAGAACACAACCTTCCGCAAAGTGCATTTGAGTGGTATCTTGATTTAAGAAGATTTGGATCTGTTCCGCATTCTGGATTTGGTTTAGGTCTTGAAAGAACAGTTAGCTGGATTTGCGGACTGGATCATTTAAGAGAAGCCATTCCTTTCCCAAGAATGATTTACAGGAATACTCCGTAAAAATTAATAATGTAAAATCAAACAACAGAAAAATTTAGATGAATATAGAAGTATTTTTATTTTTTCTTTTTGGTATTGTTGCTGCAGTAACAGCAGTAATAATGATAACAAGGCGCAATCCGGTAATATCTGCATTGTTCCTTATACTTAATTTTGCATCACTTGCTGGTTTATATATAACATTAAATGCTCAGTTTATTGCGGTAACACAGATTATAGTTTATGCCGGCGCAATAATGATATTGTTCTTATTTGTTTTGATGCTTTTAAGACCGGAAAGTCAAAAAAAGTTTTTTGAGCTAAATCCCAAAACGAAAATCTTTGCTATAATAGTTGCATTTATTGTTTTTGCACAGCTTGTGTATATGATTTTCTTTGCAAGTCCATCGGCAAATATTTCAAAAGATGTTTCAAAAAGTGTTGAAGCCGGTACAATAGAAGCTATCGGCAGAGAATTATTTACAAATTATGTAGTTCCTTTTGAAGCTGCAGGATTTTTATTACTTGCTGCTACAATTGGTGCATTAGTATTAGCAAAAAAGAAATTTGATTAAAGAGTACGTTATGACAATTACAATTGAATATTACCTGATTTTAAGTGCATTTATGTTTCTTGTAGGCGTTGTCGGAGTGCTTATTAACAGAAATGCAATTGTTGTTTTTATGAGTATAGAATTAATGCTTAATTCTGCTAACCTAACATTAGTTACGTTTTCTTCATTCCTTGGGAATTCGATCGGACAGTTATTTGTGTTTTTTGTTATGACTGTTGCTGCTGCGGAAGCTGCTGTAGGTTTGGCAATTATTATCGCGATTTTCCGTAATAAGCTTACTGTAAATATTGATGAAATAAATATTCTTAAGTGGTAAAAACCAAAATATATTTTTATGCGTGATTTAATTTACTTAACTGTTATACTTCCTTTACTTGGTTTTTTAATCAATGGGATTTTTGGAAGTAAGATAAAGAATGAAAAACTGATCGGTATTATTGGAAGTAGTGTAGTTGGTATTTCCTTTTTAATAGCGCTTGGTGCTTTCTTTGAAACACTTGCATTACCGGTAGAACAAAGGCAAAAGATAGTAAGTCTTTTTAGCTGGATGGCTGTTGGAAACCTGAATGTTAGTTTTGCTTTTCAGGTTGATCAGCTTTCATTGGTTATGGCATTGGTTGTAACCGGAGTAGGATTTATTATCCATGTTTATTCAATCGGTTATATGCATGGAGACAGAGGTTATTGGAGATTTTTTTCATATATGAATCTCTTCATCTTTGCTATGATGAATCTTATTCTTGCTGATAATTTTGTTCTGTTGTTTCTTGGATGGGAAGGTGTTGGGCTTTGTTCTTATTTATTAATTGGTTTTTGGTATGATAGAAAATTTGAAAAAAGCACTGTAGCTGATGCTTCTAAAAAAGCATTTATTGTAAACAGGATAGGTGATTTTGGTTTTTTACTTGGTATGTTTCTGATTTATATGACATTTGGCAGTCTTAATTTTAATGAAGTATTTTCCAGAGCTCTGTCATTTAATGTCCCGACTTATGTATTTGGCTTTATTGCAATCTTTCTTTTTATAGGTGCCACAGGTAAGTCAGCACAAATACCTTTGTTTGTCTGGCTGCCCGATGCGATGGCTGGTCCAACTCCCGTTTCAGCTCTCATTCATGCTGCAACAATGGTTACTGCAGGTGTTTATATGGTTGCCAGAACGTCTATCATTTATGCAAGTGCGCCACAAATAATGATGGTAATTGCAATAGTCGGAGCTTTAACAGCATTCTTTGCTGCTACAGTTGGAATTGTTCAAAATGATATAAAGAAAGTGCTTGCTTATTCAACAGTGTCACAACTTGGCTATATGTTTTTAGCAATGGGTGTTGGTGCATTTTCTGCCGGAATTTTTCACGTAATGACACACGCTTTCTTTAAAGCACTTTTATTCCTTGCAGCTGGTTCAGTTATTCATTCGATGCAGGAAGAACAGGATATTCAAAAGTTTGGCGGATTAAAGAAATATATGCCGCGCACTCATATTACTTTTTTAATTGCTGCTTTGGCAATTTCAGGGATTCCGCCTTTGTCAGGTTTCTTCAGTAAAGATGAAATATTGTGGTTCTCTTTTGCCAACGGCGGATTATTTTTCTGGATAATGGGTGCTGGCACTGCAATGATAACGGCGTTTTATATGTTCAGACTTTATATCTTGACTTTCGATGGTAAAGAGAGATTTGGTAAAGATAAACATCCGCACGAATCACCATCAATAATAACTATCCCGTTAATAGTTTTAGCTGTTCTTTCCGTTATCGGCGGATTTATTGGTATTCCCGAAGTATTTTCAGGCGAACATGGAAATCAATTCCATAATTGGCTTGCTCCTATTTTTAAAGATGCTGATCGTAAACTTGCCTATTTCAGTATGCATTCACATACAACAGAGATATTATTAATGGTTCTATCAGTTGTATTTGCTGTTAGTGCAATCTGGTTTGCACGATATATATATCTTAAAAATCCGACCATTGCAACAGATACAGCAAAAAGATTCAAAGGATTGTACAATCTGTTATGGAATAAATATTTTGTTGATGAGGCTTACGATGCTGTTATTGTTAATCCAATTGTACGAACATCAAGTTCTTTTTTATGGAAAATTGCGGATAATAAGATAATTGATGGTGTTGTAAATGGTTCTGCAAAATTAATTGATATAATTTCTGCTAATATCAGAAAATTACAAAATGGTGTTGCGCAATTTTATGCCCTGGTAATGGTGCTCGGAATTGTGGCAGCTTTTTTCTGGATTATTTTAAGTTTATAAAATGGAAAACAGTTTACTACTTACATATTTAATTCTGACACCATTTATTGGTTCATTCCTTATTTTGTTTTTTAAGAAGGGACAGGAACATCTGATCCGTTACACTGCTTTGGCAATTTCAACTATTGCTTTTATTATTTCTGTTGTAATCTATTTTCAGTTTGATTCTGCTAATTCAGGATTTCAATTTATAGATAAGTTCCAGTGGATTAAAGGACTCAATATTCATTACCATGTCGGGATAGATGGAATGTCATTGTTGTTAGTATTACTTACAACATTTTTAACACCTTTAACACTTCTTTCAAGTTGGACGAGCATAGAAAATAAGGTAAAAGAGTTTACATTCTTCTTTTTGATGCTTGAAGTTGGTATGCTTGGTGTATTTATTTCACTTGATCTGTTCCTGTTCTATGTATTCTGGGAAGCAATGCTCATTCCAATGTATTTTATTATTGGTATCTGGGGCGGTAAAGAAAGAATTTATGCTGCCGTTAAGTTTTTTATTTATACTATGTTTGGCAGTTTATTAATGCTGGTTGCTATGATCTGGCTGGCTGTTTACGCAATTGAACCATTAGGTTATTTTACAACCAACCTGATTGAGTTGTATAATGTTGCTCCTCAAATACCAAGAGATATTCAGAACTGGATGTTTATTGCTTTTGCTTTCAGCTTTGCAATTAAAGTTCCCATATTTCCACTACATACCTGGCTTCCTGATGCTCACGTTCAGGCGCCGACAGCAGGATCTGTTATACTTGCAGGTGTTTTACTTAAAATGGGTACTTACGGTCTTTTAAGATTTAATCTTCCGCTTTTTCCTGAAGTTGCTGTTGCTGCAGCCCCATATATTTCAATACTTGCAATAATCGGAATTATTTATGGTGCGTTGGTTGCGATGGTTCAAACAGATGTTAAAAAATTAGTTGCTTATTCATCTGTATCCCACCTGGGATTTGTTGTGCTTGGAATATTTGCAATGACTCAGGAATCTGTGCAAGGCGCAATAATACAAATGGTCAATCATGGTTTATCAACAGGAGCATTATTTCTTTTGGTGGGAATAATTTATGAAAGAACTCACACAAGAGAGATCTCTGATTATGGTGGTATCGCTAAACTTGTTCCGGTTTTTGCTTTTGCATTAATGTTTGCTTCACTTTCTTCTGTCGGACTGCCGGGATTAAATGGATTTATAGGCGAGTTTTTAATATTGGTTGGTTCTTTTAAATCACCGGTTTTAGGAAGCTGGTGGTTTACAGCATTTGCTGCTTCAGGAGTTATCTTTGCCGCTGTTTATTTATTGTGGATGTACCAAAGAGTTGTTTATGGTGAAGTTACAAATCCGAAGCTTAATGGATTAAAGGATATGAATAACAGGGAAATGCTTGTACTTTTACCGATTTTTATATTCATAGTGTGGATAGGAATTTATCCGAACACTTTTCTAAAAGTTTCTGATAAATCAACTGTTAAGGTTGTAAAACAAATGTATAATCCTGAAAAAATCAAACCAGTTCAAATGGGCTTAATTCAATCATCTAAGTAAAGAAGTTTAAAGATTAATTATAATGTTCAATAACTATCAAGAATTTTGGAATTTGCTGCCGATGATAATCATCGGTGCTGGTATTATTATCTCACTTATTATCGAGATGTATTCAAAGAAAAGCGAAGTTATACTTCCATGGTTTTCTATAATATTATTTTTGGCTGCCGGTTTACACTCTCTTTTTTATGTGGGTGATATTTCAATAATCTTACAGAATATGCTTGCCACTGGCGGAAATGTAAATATCTTTCATGCGATTTTTACTTTAGGCGCCGCAGTTGT
>JAKIZM010000105.1 GCA_022708025.1 Bacteroidota bacterium
CCAATGGTGTGAACATCCACTTATGCGGATTTATAACAATCGAATCAGCGCTTTCCCGCCCTTTTGTAATCCATTTCATTTCAGGAATCATTGCTGTCTTTTTTTGTATCCTGTTCGTGAACCGATGTCGCTTATACAATGGTTGATTTGTCTGAGGTGTATTTGCTTTTTCTTAATACATAAAAGCTTTAGGATTCCTTTATTAAATAAAGCAAATTATCTTCAATATTGTAATATATTGGTGCGATCTGTACTTTGGGATAACGCCGCCTTAATCTTAAAGTTTCGCTAAGTACAAAATCTATTTCGTTATTAATTTCAAACATTGGTGCATAATTGTTAAAATGTTCTTCTGCTTGCTCTAAAGTCCAGCCGCCGTTTTTAGAGAGCTTCTGAATAAACTGTTCTTTCTTTGACATCAGATTAACCATTCCACAATCACTATGAGCAATTAAAGCAATGTGCTTTATTCCTCCGATTGATATTGCATAAGAAACTTTAAACTCACTGTAACGAAGATTAGCTCCGCCAGTTCGGATTCGATACGAAAATTTATCCGGCAGGTTGAGATTGTTTCGGTGATCCATACACATACCGATAAGTATTTGCGCATTTGTATAATTTTCAAAGCGTCGGTTTAAATTATGATATTCCAACAACAAGCTAATAGGGGTGTTTTGATAAACAGCGGGAATATCAGAAACCTTTTCAATGTGTATTAATCTATCCATAAAATTTTAATTTTATAATTTTTATAAAGTTATTTGTTTTATTTAAGCACAATATAAAACGATTAATACGGATTAAGAAAATCAATACAGGTTTAATCTGTGAAAACCCGCGCTATCCGCGTTATATTATCCTTTATTCGTTCACAAAATCTTTTCCAAGAAAATTTTTAAACCAAAATCTCACATATTCGGTTTGTGCGTGAACCCATTTTGGAAATCTTACTCCGTGTCCTTCATTTGGATAAAGCATAAGTTCAAAGTGTTTATTCATACTTGTAAACTTATCAATCAGCTGTATTGTGTTTTGCATATGAACATTATCATCCATCGTGCCGTGACTAATTCGTAACAAGCCTTTGTATTTATTTGCATAAGTTAAAGTCGAACCATTTTTATATCCTTCTGGATTTTCTTCGGGAGTATCCATATATCTTTCTGTATAAACATTATCGTAAAGTCGCCAATCAGTAACAGAATACTCAGCAAGTCCGTAATTAAAATAATCGGCTCCTGCAGTTAACGCCATACAAGTAACGTATCCGCCGTAACTTCCACCAGTTATTCCAATTTTTGTTGAATCAACAAATGATTTAGTTCTTAACCATTTAACAGCTTGTGCATAATCATTCATTTCCCATTTCCCAAGATTACGATGAATAAAGTTTTTGCCTTTGCCGCCAAAATAACCAGAACCGCGATGATCAAAAGCAAAATAAATTATATCGTTTTGTGAAAGGAAGTATCTATCAAGATAACCGGAGAATGAATTTCTTACACCAATAAAACCGGGAGCACCATACACAGAAAATAATACGGGATATTTTTTATTCGGATCAAAATTTGGTGGAAGAACCCACATTGCAGGCAAATCTATTCCATCATCTGTTTTAATGTAAAACAATTCTGTTTTTCCGAGTTTATATTCATCAAATATTTTTGATTTACTATCTGCAAGATTTCTAATAAGTTTTCCGCTGCCATCATAAACATCTAATTTAGCCGGAGTGTTTATATCTGAATAAGAATCATAAAAATATTTTCCGTTTGTTGATACTGAAGTTCTGTGTGTGCTGGAAATTTTAGTTAGTGCTGTAATTTTTCCGCCATCAAATCCAACCACATAGAGTTGATTATCCACCATATTATCTTTGTTACCCTCGAAGTAAATCTTTCCGTTTTCTTCATCTACCAAAACGATGTTTGCTACATTCCAATTACCGATAGTTAATTGCTTTTTCAACTTTCCATTCATATCGTAAAAATAGAGATGGTCATTTCCATCAGCCTGAGATCGTAAGATAAAACCTTTGTTGTTTTTTAGAATGAATACATCTTCAAAAAAATCCACCCAGGTTTTTGATTTTTCTTCATAGATTAATTTGTTTTTTCCTGTTTCAGGATTTGCTGATAATATTTGCAGATCATCTTGCCCCCTGTTTAATACTTGATAAAACAATTCCTTGCTATCAGGTGTCCAGAAAGGCCAAGCGGTGTATTGATCAATGCTTTCATCTTCATCAATCCAAACAACTTTATTTGTGTTGATGTGTGCAACGCCCATTTTTACAAGTGGATTTGGATCGCCGGGTTTCGGATAGTGTTCCCATTCAAGTCTTCCGTGAACTCCGTTTGCATCAAACAAAGGAAATTTGGGAACAGGGGAATCATCAAATCTTAGAAAAACAATCATCTCGCTATTTGGCGACCACCAAAATGCGCGATAGTTTAATGATCGTCCGATTATTTCTTCCATATAAACCCAAGAAGCATAACCGTTATAAACAACGTCGCTTGCATCGTGTGTTAAGCGTGTTTCTACGCCTGTTTCGACATTGACCACATAAAGGTCTTTGCTTTTTGTATAAGCAACTTTTTTTCCATCGGGTGATAAAATCGGATTTACTTCTTCATCTTTGTCGTTTGTTAAGCGAATAACATTCTTTTGTGGAACAGAATAGAAGAACAAATCATTATCATTATAAAAAAGTAAGCCGCTGTAATCTTTTGTTATACCAATATTTTCTTCAGCAGATAGTTCAGCTTCATCCAGATTAGGATTTACAGCATTGAAATCCAATACAACAGTTTCATCACCGGTTTTAGCATTTACTTTTACAATTGCGCTGTTTACCGCATCGCGTTTTTGTAACAAGTAATTATTATCATCAAACCAACCCTGTAGGCGCGGCATCTGATTTAATATGCGCGGTTCACCAAACATATAAACCTGATCGAATGAAAGCTGTTTATCCTGTGCTTTTAAAATAAGTTGAGTTGGAATAACTATTAAACTAAGCAGTAGAATCGAAAAGAAAATTTTGGATGTTGAATACATTATTAACTCCCGACAGTAATAAATAAAAATATTTGTGCTTTGTAATATAATAATTATCTGATGCTTAGAATTTTGCAAATAGTAAATATTAATAAAATTATTTAGCTGTTATTTCGAATTGAAATAAGGAGAGATGGGATTACATATAAAGTATTTGTTTTTATATAAACTCCGCGGCGCAAAAGCCGCGGTAAAAAAACATCAATTAGTTTCTCTATCTTAATTAAATATTTAATAAACAGATAAAGCTAAAATATCAGTCACTTTTCTTTTGCTTGCCAAACAAATCAATACCAAGGAATTTAAAAGGCGGAGCCTGATATTCCTTTGGTAAATAATCTTGAGGAATTGTAGTTTGATTTCCATCCCGCACTGCATTGTAATGAGGCGACATAATTTCAACTCCGGCTTCATTAAACTTATCCTGAATTTTTGAATGCAGTTGAGAATAAATTCCACCCATTGAGCCTGAATTATGTGTATAAGCGTTAAGCTCATACGAAACGGAAAAATCATCCAGACTTGTTTGTTCTACAAAAGGCTTTGGTTCTTTTAAAATAAATTCAGTTTCATTTGCAGCGGAAATTAATAGCTCGTGAATTTTCCGCCATGGGACATCATATCCAATCGTTACAGTAGTGTGCAGTATTAAGCCCTTATCCTTGGCTGATGAACTATAATTAATTATATGACTTCCCAACACCATTGCATTAGGAATTGTTATGTCAACATTTTTGTTTGTTCTGATTCTTGTTACCAGAAGAGTTTTATCAACAACTTCTCCCATAGTATCAGCTATTTTAACTTTTTCGCCTAATTTGAAAGGACGCATATAAGTTATTAATATCCCAGCAACAATATTTGAAACTGCTGATGTAGAACCTAAAGAAAATAAAACACCTACAAAAATGGAAATGCCTTGAAAGAATGGCGAGTCTGAACCCGGCAAATATGGAAATATTACAATTACAGCTAAGATTAAAATCAGGAACCGCACTATTTTAAAAGTAGGCATTGCCCAATCGCGCGGAAATTCCGGAAACTCTATTCTGCCAGTATGAATTTCCATAAATAAAAATTTTACAAACCGGATTATATATCTGAATACAAAAACCAGAACAATTATGAAAAACAAATTGGGTAGAAAACTAACAAATGAGTTTAATACTGAACTGAGCGGTGTTAAGATATATCCGAAAAGTTTGCTAGCCCAGGTTTCAGTAAATTTAAATAGACTGAATACTATCGTGATGTAGAAATATAAAAGAATAAGCTGGATTGCAAAGCGAAGCACTTTTGTAATCAAAGTTAAAACCTCAACTGTTCTTTCAGCGGATAACAATTCAATCGACTTGATTTTTATCGGCTGAATTTTTGTTCCTTTCCAGCTTTCATATTTATTGTTAAGATAACTGACCAGTGAGTTTATGCTCTTAAATAATGTAAAGAAAAGAGCAGAATAGAAAATAAACAGAGCTAAACTTTTAACGATCGGTTGAATATCCCATTTATTGGTATGAGGCCAAAGTAATAATGTTTGTGTTATAAATAAATAAACTGCCAACAACATTAAAACAAATCTGATTCCTTTAGTTAATGCTAAAAGAATACTTACAATTGTAGATGATTGAACAATTTCCTTATCCTTAAATGTCAGGTCTTTAATTTTAGATTTATCAAGCTGCTCAATCTTTTTGTAAAGCCAGGGAAATATTTTTGTAAAAAGCCAAAGTAATAGAATTAACACAACAACATAGACAAGTGTATATATTCCGTTCTTAATCATATTCTTCTGACTGTAGATATCTCTTCTTTCATTTAATTTGTTTATAAGGAGATTACGATAATCTTCAGCAAGCGAGATTTGAGTTTTATCAGCAACGACTGCATCGTCTTTTGTAACAGCTAATAATATCTCATCACCAAACTTTAATAAGACGAAATCAGCTTGTTCAATAATTTTTATTGAATCATAATCGATTGCATTATTTTCAGCAAGATTTTTGATTTTAAAGTTTATTTCATTTGCACGCTTTTCAGCATCAAAAATCCCTAGTCCGGTTTGAATATAAAAAAGAGTATCTGTATCCAGTTTTACTGCATATTTTTTTAAACTATCTGCGGTTGATTGAGTAAATGCTGATCCCGCTGAAGTAAGAGAAATCAGAATTATTATTAAAAGTGAAAAATATTTTCTTAAAATATTCATATTTCCTCCAGAGAGCGCTATTACTTTCTGATTATATAGTTTTTTGCATTAATGTTTATTATGTAAAACAATACTGTTATTAAAATATTTTCTTTTTTTTGTTAATATTCAGGCGGGGAAAAATCACCTGGCGAAAGCTAAGCAAATTTTTATAATTAAACATATATATCGTTTAGAATCTTAAATCCGAAATAGAAATACAGAAAGGACTATTTAAATATCAAAAAAAGGGATAAATTAGAGAAAAAAATATTCACCAATTGGGTGAAATAAATTTTCAACAA
>JAKIZM010000106.1 GCA_022708025.1 Bacteroidota bacterium
ACTCCACTGTTTTAAGCTGACTAACATTTTATCAGGAATTTTACCCGCGGTGTCTGTGTGATTTTTATTCCCGCTTGTAACCTAAAATTTATTTTTACTTTTGTCAATAGCCGGATAAAATTTTTATCCAAGCCGCACCCCCTGATAGAACGCAGATAACACAGATTAAGCGGATTTGAACAGATTTTCTTTGCGAGCTTTGGGTTTGTAATTTCTTGGCGGGCTTTGCGTGAAATGTATTTAATGAAGATTAGCGATAAGAATGCTAAGATTTTTAATTAAGAACCTCTACATACCACATTATTATAAATCACAATAAAATTATTTAATCGGATTAAAAATTATTTTAACGGTATAATACTTTAACTTTCCTTCCTTAATTTACATATCAAAATTTTAGAGATAATAATGAATGTTTTAGAAGTAAAAAATCTTACTAAAAGATTCAATGGCTTAACTGCTGTTGACAGAGCATCTTTTTCAGTTGAAGATGGCGAAGTATTCGGACTTATCGGAAGAAATGGTGCGGGCAAAACCACTACAATCAGAATGATGCTGAATATTTATTTCCCTGATGAAGGTGAAGTTTTGTTCAAAGGGGAAAAAACAAAACAGAACTTCAAAGACTTCGTTGGATATTTACCTGAAGAAAGAGGACTTTATAAGAAGATGAAAGTAATTGATATGCTTCTTTTTCTTGCAGAGTTAAAGGGTAAAAAAGGGAATCAAGTTTTAAAATCTGCTATGAAATATCTTGAAAGATTTGATCTTGCTGACAGAAAAAACTCAAAGGTGGAAGATCTTTCAAAAGGCAATCAGCAGAAAGTGCAGTTTATCGGAACAATCTTACACGATCCTGATTTCCTAATCTTTGATGAACCTTTTGCAGGACTTGATCCTATAAACACAAACCTTTTAAAAGAAATAATCCTTGAGATGAAGCAAAAAGGGAAAGTTGTAATCTTTTCTACTCATCTTATGGAATTTGCTGAAAAGATGTGTGATTCAATCGCAATGATAGATAAAGGTAAAATAATTCTTAATGGTAAGCTAAGCGATATAAAATCCAAATACGCTAGTAAAAATGTAAGCCTTAGTTACAACGGAAATATTTCTTTCTTACAAAACAATAATCTTATTGAAAGCATAGAAGATTTTGGTCATTCAACCGGTATAAGATTAAAGAACTATAATACTGATCAGCAGTTACTAAAACTTCTTATTGATAATAATATCGTAATTAAAAAATTCAATGTAGATGAAATTTCGCTGCACGAAATTTTTGTTTCTCTTGCCGGAAAGGAGTCAGGCGATGTTCAATAGAAGAACTCTTGCTATAATTAAACGCGAATTAAAAACAAGACTATTCAGCAAATCATTTATAATAATGACTTTTCTGGTTCCATTATTTATGATAATGGTTTTTTCAATCCAGTATTTCATTCAAACTATGGCAGGCGAACAGAGATCAGATATAATAATTATTTCAGATTCAGATGAGATACTAAACAAAGTTCAAAACGAACTAATGAAAACCAATGCTTTTAAATCAGGTGATCTTACTTCATTTACAGAAAAAGTTGAACTAAGCCAATTTGAAGAAAAACTTAAAGAACGCAAATCTGATTTGCTGGAGCAGCGCATTACCGGATTGGTTTTTATTCCGTCATCTGCACTTCAATCAAAAGAAATTGACTATTATTCATATAATCCTAATAACTCATCATTGTTTTATAAAATTAAGCCTTCGATAAACAAAGCTCTGATTGAAATCTATTTCGCCAGCAAACAATTAACTCAGGATGAAATAAATTTTGCAAGAAAAGATATTGATATAAGCGGATTCAGAATTACATCAGATGAAGAGGTTACGCGTTCCGGTTACGGCAACAGCATTGCAATGATTCTTTTTACCTTTTTACTTTATATGGCTTTGATTTTTTCAGGTTCATTAACAATGAATGCAGTAGTTGAGGAAAAAAGCAATAAGATTGTAGAAGTCCTCCTCTCATCGGCAAACAGCACAGAACTTATGATTGGCAAAATATTCGGAACAGTAATAATTGAATTAATTCAGATGGCTATCTGGTTAAGTCCCGTTCTTTTAGTATTAACCACAAGCTGGTTTATGATTCCGCCTGAATTTATGCCTCAAATGAGCATAGGATATATTTTTTATTTTCTGTTTAATTACGGACTTGCATTAATAACTTATGTATCATTATACGCAACAGTCGGAGCTATTTTTGACAATCCGCAGGATGCACAATCAGGAGTCTGGCCCTTGATGATGCTGATAATGATCCCTTTTTTCATTGCGCTTAGTATGGAATCAAATTCACAAACATCATTTGCAGTTATTGCATCTCTATTTCCATTCTCATCATTAATTGTAATGCCCGCAAGAATGATTTTGGTAGAAGTTCCTATTTGGCAGATATTACTTTCAACTGTAATAAATATCATTGTTCTGTTAGGAATATTCAAACTTGCCGGAAAAATTTACAGAATCGGAATATTACTTACAGGCAAGAAACCAAAATGGTCGGAAGTATTAAGATGGCTGAGAGTTAGCTGATTCCGAAACACATATCTTTCTCCGGCACATTTCTTCCGGAACAGCGCCTTATGTGATTGCAGTTAAACCTGATATTAGATTTTTTTGTCTAATTTTACAATGATAGTTAAAAATTAAGAAATGGTTAAAACGTATATGAATTTTATTAAATCAGCAGTTGTTATCAGTATCATATTTGTTTCTGTTGTATTTTCTCAAAATCAAATGGGAAGAAACAATCCCGGTGCTCCTTCAAACGGCAAGATTACCGGAAAACTGATTGATGCACAAACAAATCAGATTATTGAATATGGCAATGTTGTATTATTCGGGGTAAAAGATTCCTCGATGGTAAACGGAACAATAACTGATAAAGACGGCAGATTCAAATTAGAAAATCTTCCTTTTGGTCAATACTATATTAAAGTTTCATATATTGGTTACGCAACAAAATATATTGACAGTATAAGAATTAATCCGCGCTCAGCAGAAGTTGATCTGGGAACAATTTACCTTGATGAACAATCAATTGAGCTTGGAAATGTTTTGGTTACCGGACAAAAAGAAATGGTGATCAATAATCTGGATAAGAAAGTAATAAATGTTGATAAAGATTTAACAAGCACAGGCGGTTCTGCTGTGGATGTAGTAGGAAATATTCCTTCTGTAACTGTTGATCTTGACGGAAATGTAAGCTACCGCGGAAATCAGAACATCACTATTCTTATTGATGGAAAACCAAGCACATTGGTTGGAGCAAGCAACAGCGATATATTAAACAGTATTCCTGCAACACAGATTGAATCAATTGAACTTGTAACAAATCCTTCAGCCAGATATGATCCCGACGGAACTTCCGGAATTTTAAACATCATATTAAAGAAAAGAATTGACGGCGGTTTAAATGGAAGCATAAGCGTTAATGTTGGAACAAAGGATAAATATAATACATCCCTTAACCTTAATTACAGAACACCATATTTTAATTTTTTCGGATCGTATGATAACAGACTTTCCCGCAGCAGAAATGAAGGAAATTCTTTAAGAACAAACAACATCAATAATAATTTTTCTTATTTAAGCACCTTAAGTAATGGAATGTTTAAATTCGGTTCACATAATGTTTCTGCCGGATTTGATTATCTGTATGATGATTTCAGCACATTTACTTTTACATACAGATTCAGGGATTTTGGATTTGGTAGCGATAGTAAAATCTCAAATTCAAATTTAGATAACTTAAATCAGTTGAGTAGTTATTTTGAGAGATACAGCGGTGCTGATAGAGATATGAACGGAAACAGTTATTCATTCAGTTACAGAAGAACATTTGAACAAAAAGGCGCTGAGCTAACCGCTGATGTTATACTCGGAAAAAACTCAATGAGCCGTGAAGAAAATATCACACAAAAGAATTATGATCTGAATCTTGATCCATTAAATGAAAATTTACAACAAGGCGTTTCAAGTAATTCAAATACACGATGGACAATTCAATCAAATTATGTTAATCCGATAGAAGGTTTTGGCAGAATTGAAACGGGATTTAAAATCAATTTGCAGGAGCTTAATTCCAAAAATGATTATCTTGATTTTAATGCCGGTTCAGGCAGCTGGATAAATAATCCGACAAGAAAAACCGACTTTAATTATAAAGAAAAGATTTATGCGGTTTATGGAATTTATTCAAACAATTATGATAAGTTTCAATATCAGATTGGATTAAGAGCAGAGCAAGCCAATGTTGATGGAAGTGAGTTGAATACTTCTACTTTTTTTAATAAAAAATATTTTGCAGTTTACCCGACAATACATTTTGTCCAGGGTTTGCCCTATGATATGGAAGCTCAGTTAAGTTACAGCAGAAGAGTTCAGAGACCGTGGAATAATATGCTTAATCCTTATGTTGATAGATCCGATTCATTAAACATACAATATGGTAATCCTGATCTTAATCCTGAGTATGTTAATTCATTTGATGTTGGTTATTCAAAATTCTTTGGCAAAATTGTTTTAACATCTTCCTTCTTTTACAAATATACCAACGATGTTATCACAAGCTTTACAATCTTGCGGGATGATGGTGTAACCGAAACAACCTGGCGAAATCTTGCAAAGAGCAGTTCTTATGGTATTGAATTAACAACTTCTCTTCCGTTAGTTGACTGGTTAAGGATAAACGGAAGCTTTTCTTATTTCAACACCAAGTATGACGGACTTAATATTTCTACAAACGATAATAGCTGGATAAGCAAACTTAATACTACTTTTATGTTGTCAAAGGATTTTAATTTCCAGATAAACACAAATTATAACTCACCTATATTAACTGCACAACGAAAAGTAAATAGTATGTTTTCAACAGATTTGGCTGTAAAGAAAGACTTTTTAGACGGACAACTTTCTGTTACCTTCAGAGTAAGCGATATTTTTAATACCCGTAAAATGGATTCTGAAACATTCGGCACTAATTTCTTTACATCAAGCTATAGAAAAATGGAATCAAGAGTTGCATATCTTGGCATAAGCTATCGCTTAAGTCCGGGCAACGGAAATAAAGAAAAAGACAGAGAAAAACGAAGTATTGAAGACGATTCAATGAATGAATTTTAAATTTTTATTTTTTAAGACCCAATTCCCAAAAAAGTTGGGTCTTAATTTTAACTAAGAAAAAAAATAAAACCTTAAGCAAACATTTGATATAATTACAGAATTAAATCTTACATATTTTCTTACTCTTAATCTTTATCAAAACACACAGCTTATTTTTTCTCAAACAATTTTACTTTATCGGCAAACTCGCTTGCAAAATCATCAAACATTTTTGCTGTCTCATTATCACTTGTTGATTTTCTGTAAGTCTCGCCAAGCTTAAGCATCATCTGA
>JAKIZM010000006.1 GCA_022708025.1 Bacteroidota bacterium
AAAAAGTGGACTATGCCTATAAGAAACTGGGCAATTGTTCTTTCTAATTTTTCAATTATTTTTGAGGAAAGATTGGAGCCTTTTCTCTAATGAATTTTGTCATTTACACAAATTATTTTACAGACTCGGGCGATTTTTTTATTATTACTTTTGTATGTTTTTTGTATAATAAAACATAATTGTTTTAATTGTTATAAGTATAAATATCAGTATGAATATGAAAAAACTATTTACAATTGTTATTCTCCTTTCGTCAACATTGATCGTTTATGGACAAGGAACAACAGGACTTTCTGAAATAAACAAAGAAAATCTTATAAAAAATGTAAGAATCCTTACGTCAGCGGATTTTGATGGAAGATTACCCGGAAGTGAAGGTTATAACAAAGCAGCACAATTTGTTGCGGATAAATTTAAAGAACTTGGATTAAAGCCAGCGTTTGGTGAAAATTATTTTCAGTTTTTTAATATTGAATATAATAAGATAGAATCACCGGCGATATTCAAATCAATTGTTGCTCAGGATACGATTAACTATGAGATTGGAAAAGATTTTGTGCTTAGGGGGTTTACGGGATCGAACAGTTTTAATCTGCCGGTTGTTTTTTGCGGATATGGAATTTCAAGACCTGACGCTTTTTATGATGATTATGCCGGCATCAATGTTAAAAACAAAATTGTAATGGTGTTTAAACAAAATCCATCCTGGAAAAACAATGATAAAGACTGGGGCACGAATTATCCCCGAGAAAAATCTTTAACAGCAAAAAAGTTTGGTGCAAAAGGAATTCTCTTTGTTTCATTGCCGAATGAAAAAAATCCACAAGGATTAATTGGAAGTGTATTGCATGGAGATGGTGATCAGCCAGACGATTTTCCGCAGCTTCAAATATCTTTTGATGCGGCAAACGAGCTTCTTAAATTAACCGGATTTACAATTAGTGATTGTCAGACTAAAATTGATGAAAAGAAAAAACCAATATCAATGAATCTTGCAACAAGGGCAATTGTTGAAGTAAACGCAAGGTATGAGAAATATGCCAGCACGATGAATGTTGCTGCAATATTGGAAGGAAAAGATCCTGAATTGAAAAAAGAGTTTATTGTGGTTGGTGCACATTTAGATCATGTCGGTTCGCAGGCAGGTTTATTGTTTCCCGGTGCAAACGATAATGCATCAGGTTCTGCAGCAATTTTAGAAATTGCAAAAGCATTTGTTAAAGGCGGTATTGAACCAAAGCGCTCGGTTTTATTTGTTTTGTTTGCTGGCGAGGAACAAGGATTAAATGGCTCTAAATATTTTGTGAATAACTGGAAAAGCAACTATAATGATATTGCTGCTATGATAAATATAGATTGTGTTGGTTACGGTGACAGCATTCAGATTGGCAATGGAAAGAGCGCTCCGTTTTTATGGAATGTAGCAAAACAAATTGATGAAACAAGTTTTAACTCAGTGGTTGAAAGAACCTGGAGCGGTGGTGGTGCAGATGCAACTCCGTTTCACGAAAAAGGAATTCCGAGTTTATATTTTGTGACAACAAACAGTTATGATCACTTGCATCTTCCAACAGATCAGGTAAGCACATTAAATCCCGGCTTGTATGAAAAAGCTGTAAAGTTAGCACATCTTACAGTGCTTGAAATTGCGAATGGAAATTATGTAAGAGAAACGGTAATAAAATAGCATCTAATTAATTATATCATAATATTAACCCACTCTAAATCTCTCCCTTAAAAAGGGAGAGACTTTATTATCAATAATAACCTTATACTTTTTCCTTCTGTCAACACGATTAATCAAAAGTGATCAATGCTAACAAGTCCTTCTCTTGCTAAGAGAAGGATTAGGATGAGTTTGCTAAGCTGAGTGGTTAATATAATAAGTTAATTCAATCTTGAGCCAGTCTTCGACCCCGTAAACCGGAGCCGGCAGTCCAGACTAACATTGGCTCTGTTGTCACCCTGAACTTGTTTCAGGGTCTCTCTATTAAAGAAAGATGTTGCAACAATCCGCTATTGAAGGACAGATTGACAAATAATTTCATAATATTAACCCACTCAAAATCTCTCCCTTAAGAAGAGAGAGACTTAATTATCAAAAATAACCCTATACTTTTTCCTTCTGTCAACATAATTAATCAAAAGTGATCAGTGCTAACAAGTCCTTCTCTTGCTAAGAGAAGGATTAGGATGAGTTTACTAAACTGAGTGATTAATATAATGAGTTAATCCAATCTTAAGTCAGTCTTCGACAGGCTCAGACTGACATTATTGCTTTTGTCATCCTGAGCTTGTTTCAGGGCATCTCTATTAAAGAAAGATGTTGCAACAATCCGCTACTGAAGGACAGATTGACGAATAATTTCATAATATTAACCCTCTCTAAATCTCTCCCTTAAAAAGGGAGAGACTTTATTATCAAGAATAACTTAACCCTTTGAATTCTAACGCAACATAAAATAGCCCTTCTCTTCTTAAGAGAAGGGTTAGGATGAGTTTACTAAACCCAATGATCAACACTAGTAATCAAACCCTCTTCTTATTGTTTAATCTCAGCCATTCCTGAACAATATTTTTAAGCTTTGTAGAAACAGCCCTGTTGTCAAATCCGCTTAACTCAGAAATAAAAAACGTTCCGCTTTTATCCCATCTAATTTCCAGAGTTGCTTCTTCATTTTGATAAACAACTTTATAGATATAGCTGCGATGATTCCTGATTTTATTACCATAATCGCGCACACAATTCCGCTGTTTTTTCGACCAGGAAATTAACTGTGATTCTAAAGTTATAGCTTTTATATATTCGTTATCTGCAAGCGGCGGCGGAGGAAATCTATCAACCTTATCCCTCAGGTCAGCAACTTTTTTATTAAAAGCATTTTTTATTTCATCAAAATCATCCATTGTTTTTATCAAAGGAAACTTGACCTTCCATTTTACAGAATCCTGATGCATCTGTAAAAGAATTGCAGCTTTAGTTGAGTATTCCGGATCTTCTACCAATTCAAAAATAATTCGATCGTTCAGGTTTTTGAGAAGCGCAGTATAAACAGAAAGCAAATGAATAAAATTTTTGTTGATGATCTTTGTAAAAGAAAATAATTGTAAAACACGATCCGCATCTTCACCGTCTTTTAATAACACTAATTTAAGTTGAAGCAATAATTTTAAATCTAAATCTTTTGCATCAATTTTTGAAAATATTTTAACCATTCTTTCTGTATCCGGAAAACCGCTTAAGCGCAGTATCTCTTTCCGCTTTGTGCTGATCATTCTCTGTAAAATTTCGATGTTGGCATAGTAAAGAAAGGACGGATTAATTTTCTCCATATTTACAATTATATACGCAAGAGCAGGATTGGTTTTTATCAGAGAAAGAAAATCGCTGCCAATAAGCTTTACTGCTTTGACAAGCTCCCAATGTGAATCAGGAAAACAAGAAACCGATTCTATTATCTCTGAAGGAATAGTTAGGAAAAATCTTTTTATTTCATTGCGGTCAATTTTTAACCTCTTCTTTTCGTTCTCTGTAACAGCATCTTTGTCCTTTGAATCTTTACGTTTTTTTCTCGGTAGGATTACAGTTTGTTTTGCAACATTGATTGAGGGAATTACCTCAACCCAAAGATTAGTTTCAGCGGCTGTAACAAATCCGCGCCACTCTGGATAACCAACTATCGCAAGAAGATAATCATCTTTTTGTAAGACAAATAAATTTGATTTATCAAAAGTCTTGAGCGGATTCATATATCAAAATAAAAAATCTTTCAGTTCAAAAATTAAATTTGTTTTAAGGTTTGGTGAATAAATTATCAGCGGGTTTATACGAAAACTATCACGCAAAGAGCACGGTTAAAGTAGTAAAAGAATTTTAAACAAAGAAGAACGCCGCCGTTTTTAGCAAATAAATTGCAGATGAAATTTTACCGAAGCAGATAATTAAAAAAAGAATAAATATCCTATCAAAACCGTTAAGCTAAGCTTAATGCAATTTTTTATTGCATTATCAAATTTAAGTTCGATATTTTCAACGTGAAAGTAAAGTTCGAATTTTGATGTTCCTTTCCCTTTGTCGTAATGAGGTGTTTTGTCTGCAAGTATTTTTGCAATTTCTTTATTGAGTATTATTCCCAGTTTGCAATTTTCTGAAAGCTGAAACTCAGTCATACTGGGAACATTCGGATTGAGATTTACCGGACAGCAAGAGATTCAATTCAAGTATGCAGAAGATAAAAAGTTATACGGAGTTTTTTTATCCAATTATCCCGATTATAAGTCCAATCAAGGGCACGCTATTGAAAGCCATGTGAGTAATAATTCCAATCCAGGTGTTTTTTCTTTTATAGACTACATAAGAAAGAGCTAAACATGATGGAATAAGAATTATAAGATTCCATTTCCAAAAAACATGAAACAATCCCCAAAGAGTTCCATGAATTACCCAGGTCCATTTATTAAAAGCTAATTCCTGTCTGGGTAAAATATATCCACGCCACCAAAACTCTTCACCAAATATATTGAATATTAAAAATATAAAATATATAAGAGCAATCCACCATTGTCCTTTTAAAGGCACTCCCATAAAAGAGTTCATAAGAATATTTTGTTCAAGTCTCGGGTCAACTGACGATAAGAGAAATTCAGGAGGTGAAAAAAACTTAAGCTGAATTAACCATTTTGGGGTGAAGGATAATGCTTCATAAATGATGACCATGACAACAAATAATGCCAGAGTATATATCCAGTCTTTCTTTGTCATTTTTTTAAGTCTGAATCTCTTTGAAAACGAAGCCCAGTTTAAGCTATTCCCTCAACTTTATATGCTATTATTGCTGCTGCAAGCATCATAGCCAATGGAGTGGTCATTGAAACAATGAAGTTGACAAAATCGTCTACTCCACTCTGGTGGAGTTTTTGCATAATAAAGTATATACTAAAACAAAAAATCACAGATGGAATCCCAAAAAATAAAAGAGAGGCGGCTATCCCCATAGGTTTAATTTTCATTACAGGTAAATTTTCCATCACATAATATTTATCTCATTTACAGGTGTTGAATATATTACGCCGCTAACGGTCGCGTGTATGAAACGTTTGGCATTTCGAAGCACTTTCCGGTCAAGTTACAAGTACTTTTTATACGAGCTATACTGCTTGATAAAACACTGACTGCCAAATGTTTTATACACGATGTTGTGCTTAGTACTTATTTTTTTTCATGTCCTTTTTGTAGTTCTTTATCATTTTACCGAAGTCTTTATCTTTTTTCCGCCTTTCAACAACCGATAAATCAAAATGAGCTTTCTCTCTTTCCATTTTCAGGTAATTCTCATAAGAAGCTCTGTCTATTTGTCCTTTTTCAACGGCATCAATAACAGAACAACCTTTCTCATTCGTGTGAGTACAATCTTTGAATTTACAATTTTGAGAATATTTAATAATCAAGTCGAATGTAATTTCCAATCCGCTTATTGAATCGACAATACCTACTTCTCTCATCCCTGGGTTATCAACTAATATTCCTCCGTTTTCAAGAATTATCAATTCCCTATGACTTGTAATGTGTCTTCCCTTATTTGTACTTCGGCTAATGGAATCTGTACGCATTAATGATTTACCAGATAGATTATTTAAAAGAGTAGATTTTCCAACACCTGAAGAACCAAGCATGCAATATGTTTTACCTTTTTCAATAATCGATATTATTTTGTCGTATCCTGCTTGTGATTCGTTACTTATAGCAAGAATAGGAACATTTTTAATTCTATCTTTTATATTCTCCACTATTTCAGTAGCTCGATGTTCATTTATTAAATCTATCTTGCTAAGTACTATAATGGGACTTACCTTAGATGAATTACAAATTGTCAAGTATCTTTCAAGTCTATTAATATTGAAATCCCTATCAGCAGCTTGTACCAATAAGGCGTAATCAATATTTGTTGCTATTATTTGTATCTCTCCGAATTTACCAACAGCCTGTCTTGAAACAACAGAATATCTCGGGAATATGCTGTGAATTATGGCAAAATCCGAATCATGAATTGTTAATACTACCCAATCGCCAACTGCTGGAAAATCTTCACGGCTTTTTGATGAAAATCTTAAATTCCCTGTTATCTCTGCATCAAATTCTCCTTGTTCAGTTTTTACAACATATCTTTCCTTATGTTCCGATATAACTCTTCCAATCTCAAAATCTTTAAGATTATTCTCAATCCTTAATTTTTCAAGTTTGTCATTATATCCTAATTCTTCTAATTTCATTGTTGTTTATTGTATTAGTGTGTTTTTTCAGTATTAAGCATAACGGTTTTGCAGCTTGGCGTTTGTGGCGGATTTTAACCGATAAACTTCAATCGAAGAACGAATGTTCAATAAACCGAAAACGTTCAATCGAAGCCGTTTACCTGCCATAACTCAAAACTTCTTGTTGTGTGCGGTGGTTCTATTCTTCGTCATTTTCAACTGTCGTAAATTTTAGACTTGTTTGTTCTAAAAATGGCTTTAATCTCTTTACTGCCAAGTCAATATATTCTTGAGAAATATCGTAACCAATAAACTTTCTTTCTGATTTAATTGCTGAAACTGCTGTTGTTCCGCTACCCATAAAAGGGTCTAGGATTATGTCTCCTTTAAACGAATAAAGTTGAATTAGTCTGTAAGGTAGTTCTTCCGGAAAAGGTGCCGGGTGTCCAATTCTTCTTGCGCTTTCTGCATTCATTGTCCATATTGATTTTGTCCATTCCATAAACTGCTCTTTTGTTATGGAATTTTCTTTCCTACCTTTTTCCCTTTTATAATCGCCTTTTGAGAAAACTAAAATGTATTCGTGTATGTCTCTCAAAATTGGATTTGCAGCACTTTGCCAACTACCCCAAGCTGTTGAAGGGCTTGCACTTGCAGCTTTATTCCAAATGATTTCCCCACGCATATTAAAACCAATATTTATCATCATTTTGGAAATGTAGTCAGAGAGTGGAATGTATGGTTTTCTACCAAGATTGGCAACGTTTATACAAGCACGACCACCATTAACTAAAACTCTAAATATCTCTTTAAATGAATTTTCTAAGAGTTGCAAATACTCTTTTAATGACAAGTCTTCATCATACTCTTTTGAGACATTGTAAGGCGGTGAAGTAATCATCAAGTGAACTGAGTTGTCAGGCAACTCTTTCATATTCTCTGCTGAGCCAAGAATGAATTTATTCTCCAACTCAGCTGGAAAATCATTTTCATTTTTGTCAATAATTTTTTTATCGCCAAGCTCTGTATAAAGTTTAGAATTATAAAACTTTGAGCTGTCGTGGTTAATTCTTCCGTTAGTTCCGAAAGCACTTGTTTCTGTTCCTTTTGGTCTCTTCATTTTAGCTTCGGATTAAAGTTAAAAATTTTTCTGCTTTTGCGATGTCTGTATTTTCCTGACTTGCAATTCGTATAATTTCCCCAAGTTTCATTTTTGAAATCATTGAAGAAAAGTAGTTCATATCATTGGTTACAAGCTCTTTGCAATTATTAAAAAGTTGGTCTCTGCCCAATATTGTTTGAAAACCCAATTTTGGTGTATTTTTTACATAGTCAGAGTTTGTAGGTTTAGGATTTAAAGACCAAAAACCTTGAATGACACCTGAAGTTTTTAAAAAATCTACTTTTTTAACATAACTGTCTGTTATAGGACTGTTACCTAAAACAACCACGGGTATTTTTGTAGAAGCAATGCCCGAAACACGAATATTGATTGATTTGCCTATTGCTTTGAGCATTGAGTCAGAACGTAATAATGCTGGATTGCCTTTGTGTTGTTTATAGTCGCCAACATACTCAATATTGTTAGGGTGAGTGAATTTATAGTTGGAAACAACACTCATTTTGATTTCAAACAGTAGCTTTATGTTTTCAGGCTTTTGAACAGTATTGTTTGTTGTGCAAAAAGCAAGGTCTGCACTTGATTGTCTTGATAGACCAAGTTCATCACATACAACGTTATTAACTGCGTATAGCCCGAACTCTTTGGCAATTGGTTCAAAGAGTGTTTTGCTCCATTTTTCAGTAAATTGACCGATAAGAGAATTTCGGCTTTGTAATGTTTGTCCTTCTGCATCTGAACCTTTAGGGACGTAAGCAAAGTAACCACCTTGTAAATTATAAAAGAGTTGTTCTGGTGAAGCAAAGTTCTTTAATGCTTCTGTAAAAAATTGTATTTCTATGTCGTTATTCCAAAGTGTCATCTAATATTACTTATGTTATTTCGAAAGTTCAAATTTACTCTTTTTTTGGGGTTACTTTCAATTTTGGTGTCTTTTTACCATAGCCCACAACGGTTGGCAATATGGCCAGTAAGGGATTGCGGGCTTTTTTCCTATCAGGGTACACTAAAAGTTGAAGCGGGCTAAAACCCTTCGCGAACCTCTGAAACCCTTATTGGCTATATTGTGTGTTAGGCAACGTGGTTATACATTTAGTTTTATCATTTCTACAAAATTCAATGGTTTAGCAATTACTTGAACATTATCAGAAGTCTTTGAAGTTTCAAAAACAGTCTTCCAATAATCATAGTTGTTTTTTCCTGAAAATATCGTACTTGCCATACTTCTGTCTTTCCACAATGGAAGATTTCTCAGATTTATCATGAAGTTTCTGATGTTGCTCCACAGTTGGTCAGGAAATTGCGATTGAAAGAGTTTATTGCTTTCATATAATTTCCCAGTGTTTATAAAGTAATTTTCAATTACTTTTTTCAAATAAATCAGCCAGTTATACATTATTTCCTCTTTGCTTATCCTATATGCTATTAAATGGTCATCGGTAATGTCTGTATCTTTTTTATCAATTATTTTTTGCTCAATCCTATAGACACCAATTTCTGGATTGAATTTGTTAATATAAATTTCTTCTGCTATAATATTTAATAAACCGACCATCTGACTTATTTCTAATTCTCTGGGGTTTAATCCTTCGTAAGATTTAAAACTGATATTATTTTTTAAAATTAATTTTGAATCAATGAATACAGAGAGAAAAGTTTTATCAAAGGCACTATATGAAATCGGAAGTTCTTTGGCTTTACCTTCAAAATCTATATAATCCTTAAGCTTATTTTCTTTTGAATATGTAATCGAGTGTTTTATGCTATCAATTATATATTTTTTTATGTTTACATTCTCTCCTTTAAAATATTCAACTAATTGTTCTTCTGAAAAATCAAAACTATCCTCTTGCAGTGAATGGTCTATTTGGTATTTTTTAATACGTTCGTAGTAAAGAGTATTGTTTAATTGTCTCATAATTGATTTGTCAAATGCAATCTGCCGGAGTGAACTACCTGCATTTGTATTTGTTTCTGTCAATCTGTCAATATTTGGATTAATAAACAATCTTACTAATAGTTTCTTTGAGCCAAGTAAAATTTGAGCAACTGCTTTGTGTTGACCATCAAATACTTTAATTTTTCCTGAATCAATTCTTGTTAATGTCAAATGTAATTGCGGATTTCCTTTATAAAACTCTTTAACCAACAAACTTATACTACTATTAATTCCACGTGGATTTATAAGCTCGTCATGAAATAAAAATTCTATTGGAACCTCAATAAAACATGAAGTTTCATCGGATAACGAATCTTTAAATAAAGTTGATTTATAAATTTTTGTATCACCAAGTTTATCAAACGAATACTCGATGCTTTGTCCATTTAGTTTATATTGAAAATCGAATTTCGATCCACCATAATTTTTTAGAATATCTTTTAGAGATGCAGTCCTTGTCTCTTTAGAATTAACATCCTCTTGAATATACTTAAGTCTGTGTAAAACCCTGGCAATAGTCAGATTAGCATCTTGTTTTGATTTGTTACAGGTTTCATGAGTTAAGGCAAAATTATCTTCGCTGTCTTTCCCTTTATTAGCAAGAGGTATTATGTGGTCAATATTGGTGTTTTGTATTTGTAAATCAATCTCTTGCTGACAGATATAACAAATTCCGTTTTGAATATTAAAGAGTTTATTGGTTAAATCTTTATATTCTTGGCCTGTCAATGATGTTAAGTATTTCGATGCCATATTTTATGTAATTAATTGTCTGTATGCGTCTTTACCATGTTGCCTAACAAAATTCTTTACGCAATATTGCGTATATCCATCTTTATATACTAATTTTGTTACGTAATAACCTGAAATAACAAGTTATCGGGCATATATCATGGCTAAGCACTAGCAAGTATGAAAAGATCTGAAATAATTGATAAATGTTCCAAGCCGTTGTGCTTAGAAATAGTATCTGCAGCGCTTAAACTATTTCCTGATCATATAAGCTGATCAAAAATAATAAATGTAAATTAGAAAAACATCACAAGATTAGTCCGAACATCTTAAAAAAAACTTTTCAATTTTCTTATTGAAACAAGCACTTGCCTCGGTTCGTTTTCTTTTTCTTAATGTTCTTAGAAAAGAAATTGATTTTGATTTCTTTGTCAAAGAAGCAGATAATTTCTAAAGAGAGAAGCCAGAAATTTTGTCAAAGGATTCAGGCGAAATATGGTCAGCAAATTCAATGTCTGCAATAACTGTCTTTCAATTATCGTCTTTAAAAAAGGCACATAAACTTTGTTGTGCGTAAGTGTAATTTACTTTTTTTTTATTTGATATTGTCCTATAAAAAATTACATCACATTGGTTTCAAATTCTTGTTAAGTCTGTCTATAATCTTTTCTAACCGGGCTTGACGGGTTTTGTCAGATTTGGCATCAAGATAAAATCCTGTATATGTGCGCTGTACCGAATGCGACATAGCCAGCAAGTTGCTGTAAGCTGACTTATATGGTTGAATGATTTCCTTAAACATCTGTATTTGTTCATCGTTAATGAGATTACGTTTGGCATTATTCCACAAACCATTTTTTTTTGCTTTTTCAATGGCTTCCAAACCCTGCGGAGTCATTAAACGCTTTTCTATAAGAGTCTGTGCCAACTTTATATTTTTAACAGACCATTTGCTTTTAGGCAAGCGTCGCGAGAAATATTTTTTATAAGTATTCTCGTCAATAGATTGCATTTGTCCATCTATCCATCCGTGGCAAAGCGCTTCTTCCAATGCTTCAGCAGCAGTGAGTGTGGTTAGGTTCTTTATCTTACTAAAGACTAACCATATTCCTTTGCTCTCTTTTCCATGCTTACCGAGCCATTCCCGGAAAGATTGTCGGTTATTGAATGTCAACATTTTATTCATCAGCAATCTAAAGAATTTAAATTTGTATTTAATCAACTACAGGTTTAGTCAACGACCAATGGCTGTGAATGATTTTCCACTTGTTATTTTCTTCAAGCCGATAAACCTCAGTGCAATTTTCTTTCCAGATTGTTTCACCTGAATATGAATGCAGATTGTAGGTCAGTACAGCCATAGTATCGGTTTGTTGTACTACCGGATTTATTATTTCGAACTTGTCCATTTTTACTTTTCCGCGCATGCTTTCATAAAGCTCTTTTATTTTGTCCCAGCCATCAAGTCTCTTTTCCTGAACGGGGTCAAAATAAGTAAAGTCTTTCGAATAAAGTTCGAGATAAGGAGAGGGATTACCTTTGAGCCAGGCATCGAGAGCTGCTGTCTCCAAAGCAATTATTGTTTCAGTTATAGTAAGCTTATCCATGATATTATATATTATATTTTTAATTAAGTTGATTTCTGTATGGCGAGTTCTAAATCCTCAATCCGACGGCTATTGATTAATTTTTGATAATCATCTTCAGTTACCTGAATTTTACGCTCACGGATTAACTTAAGATTCTCCAGGTTGCGTTGCCATCGCCCAATAACTTCATCTGAGACTTTAAAGTTATTGAACGGTTCAAACTGACGGGCTGGTATTTGAACTTTATATCCTAAAACTTCTAATTGACGTCTAATCTGTGGTATGTGATCGCTGCCAAAAACAAAAACAATCCTACGTGCATTTCTGGCAGCAGCCAATCCATTTTCTACAATGCGTCTATTTCGTTCACTCCAATTACCATGTGCTATTACTGCAATCTGATCAGCTCCTATTATTTTTTCAAATACTGAATCAACAATTGCTAAATTCATTTCGTTATGGATGTCGTCATATACGGATGAACTGCCAGATTCTTTGAATTTGGCAAAATAAGTCTTAGCAAAGGAGGAGACTTTTTCTAGTACCGATTTAGGATATTCCTCCTCAGCCTTTAATTGGGTCGCATAATCAAGTCGCCAGTCAACAGGCTCAAATCGGTAATTTAGTCTTGTTGCCATTTGTGCCAGAAAAGCTGCTTCCGGCGGAAAATACCCTTCCATAGCTTGTTCATAAGCTTCAGGTGTTATCTCTCCACAAACCAGGTCAGGCTGCAAAGCACAAATCTGTGCCTGAATATCGATAAGAGAATAATGATATTCCGGATTAAAATGCATTGAATGTATAGTCCCTATAATAAAAATTTCCGGCTTATCATTAAATACAGTTTCGCAAGTCTCTTGTGAAAAAAGGGAAATTGCACACAAACTAAGAATGTAGTGTATAGCTATTATAATCATACGTCATCCTAATTAAGCTTTAATTTTCAGTTAGTATAGTATTCTTTTCCAGCCCGACTCCATTGCTGGTTTTTCTGTTTCGTCTAATTTAATTTTTGCATTCCATACATAGCTTTTTAGTATACCCCGCATATTCTTCCTGTTGATTTATCAGTAGTGATAGTAAAAATGCCATCAGCGAATACATCATCGCCCAGACACACAATATTTGGTATAAGTGGTGTAAAGTATTGCATTGTCTGTCTTGCAGTAATCTTCATTGTGATTGCCGCTAACATTCAGAGGCATAGTTTATTTGAATGCCACCTCTTTGGAAGAAGTTAACACAGTTGTTGCTTTCAAGAAAGACAACAATATATTATAAGATTTACAAAAGCGTCTTTGTTTTCATCGCCTTATACAGACGTTGTAAAACTGTGTTAATCCAATGAAATATTACGACCCTTTAATAACAACACAACTTATTTTGAGATTACAACATTTATTTCAACAGTAGTATTACCCTTTATCATAGACCATACCGGACAATATTTATCCTCTGCAAGCGCAATTACTTTTTTCAAGTCTTCTTCCGTAGAGTCAGAAGATGTTAGTTTTATATCAAGATGTATGCTTTTAAACCCTGTTGGATGTTCTTCTCTTCTTTGTCCATTAGAGTGAATTTCAAAATTTGTAATTGTCTTATTAATTCTTCTGAGGAATATAAGTATAGCACTTCCCAAGCAGGAAGAAAAACTAAGAAGGAACAATTCAAGAGATGTATAACCCAAGTCATCTCCAAGAGGAGTCATATAGTCAATTGAAACAGGATCATTGTTATCAACAGATCCGGTGAAATGTAACTTATTGTTAACAAGCTTAATGATAGAGTTCAACTCTTTTGATTTGTCAGTCATTTTTAAAATGATATTTATTATTGTTTTTGCAGATATTCTGTTTTTAGCGACGCCTGACAATATTAGACGGCTGGGTTTTCAGAGCGCATTCCCATCTACGGATGAAAACACTTCAGCGAGAAAAAAAGCCTTGTAAACTACTGAATCCCAACTGTTTTATATTTTATGTTGTCACCTACTTTTTTTATTTATTTTTTTTAACTCAACCAAATTATCAATCTTCCGCCAATTGTCTTCTGTCGATTCAATAAGAAAAAGATCAATCTCTTGAATCTAAATAAGATTTATGAATCAGTTCTTTTTCAATCCAAGCATCAGCAGATTAAAAAACTACAGCAGAAGATAAATACAAAACAGTAATATTTTTTCTGGACACTAAACTGATAGCGAACGACAGCCATTATTTGTGCTTTCAGATAGTCTGGCGTCAAGCCTTTTGTTATCAGAATTTTATTCAATCTGCTTCTTAATCCACGTTGTTATTAGGTCTAATGCTTCAGGAGAAAATGTCTCTTCAATCTTGGAATATTCATTCGGCAAACCGGTCTTACATTCTTGAAAAAGATGATTCAAATTCGGAAAAACTTTTATCATAATGTTTTTATTTCCACCCTTTTCTAATGAAGTTTTAATTACACTGACATTTTCTTGTGCCGGAACTTGTAAATCCTTTTCTCCGTTTAGGGCTAAAACCGGACACTTCACTTCCTCTAATGTAGAAGCAGGGTTATACTTAAGAAAATTAATCATCCAGGGGGTTGTTATCTGGTTTGTTATTGTATTTACATGTTCTTCTGTTATTCCACCCGCAAAACTTTGTTTAAGGTAGCTATTGATTTTGCTTTTTAAGTCAGTATCAGTTAGGTTTGAATTAAGAATTATGTCATATGCCCCGCCAAATATTTCTTGTCCTTTTGAAATTTCCTGCTCATCAATTTGAATTGCTCTTTCAAGTTTTTCTTTTTGCAAAAGCATTAATTTATCGCCTTGAAGCCCATGTCCAGCTAGTAAAATTATAAAATCTACATCTTTAGATTTTGCTGCAACGAACGGCGTAATAATTCCACCTTCGCTATGACCTATTAAACCAAGTTTCTTTACACAAATTTCATTTCTTGTTTTTAGATATGAAATAGCAGCTTCTACATCAGAAGCAAAGTCAAAGGTTGTTGCCGTTTTAAAATCTCCTGTTGATTTAGCAACGCCTCTATCATCGTATCGTAAAACTGCAATTCCGTTTTTAGTTAAATAATCCGAAATCACAAGAAATGGTTTATGTCCTAATATTTCTTCATCCCTGTTTTGAGGTCCGCTTCCTGTTATTAAAATAACTGCTGGAAAATTTCCTTCTTTTTTAGGCAAGGTTAAAGTACCTGCCAAAGTAACATTAGCTTTATTGTTTTCAAAAGTTACATCTTCCGAATAATAAGCATAAGGCTTTGTCGGCTCCTGTGGTTTTTTCGGAATTGTGTTTTCAATTTCAACATTTGTTGCTTTTACTAAACTGAGTGGAATTGAAATGCCACCCTGATTAAAGGTGCCAACTATTATTGTATCTTCTAATTCTCCATTGAATTCAAATCTTGAAGTTTTAGATTCTAATTTCAATTTTGAATTTTCAAATATTGTCGTTGTAACAGGAATTTCCTTTGCTCCTTGGTCGGGACTATCCAAAGTAGAAATATAGCCCGAGTCAGTTTTACTTATGTTAAATATAACCCTGAGCTGCATTCCTTGAATTTTTAAAATTCCTTTCCACTGTCCTGTTATATCCTGAGCATTTATTATACAAGATGTAAATAGTGCCACCGCTAAAAATAAAATTGGTTTCATTTTTTATGTTATTATAGGTTGGTTATAAAAACTGATTGTTTTTGTTTTGATTAGCGCTTTAATGAGAAGTATACACATTAAAAATATTAATCTGTTATGACTAATATAAAATTGAAAAATATAAGAAGCCAAATCTTTTGTATGTATTTCATTATCGGATAGATAACGTTGTAGAAGTAAAGCTCAATTTGACTAACCAAAGGTTCATCTTTGTAAAAAAAACCGCTCTTTTATTTCCACTGATCCTGCAACAAGGGGATACTTTCAATTTCGCACCGCCCTTTCTTTGGGATTACTTCTACCATCTTGGAGCACTGTTCGAAAAATGCCGTTTATACTTTTTTTATCATTTCAAATTGCTTTCCTAATACCTCAATATTTTTCGATTTTAGAAAATCAACAACTGAATTACAGGAAGTATCAGTATTTATTAATTTCATCTTCGGATTTTTATTGAGTTTTTGTATTTCATAAAGTAATAACGAAGCAATTCCTTTTCTTCTATAGGGTTTATCGACAGCTATTTGTGTAATATCTCCCGAGGCAGGCTCAAAAACACAATAACCAACAAAGTTCTCCTCTATAAATGCACCCAGGCTGATAAAGCTTTCTTTCGTTCTTTGAATTGATTCAAAACTATTCTGCCACGAGGGAAAAAAATCCCAGAAGTTTGAAACTAAAGGATATTTTTCAATTTCTATCTTTTCAATGTAACAGGGGATTTCAATAGTTTTTATTTCATTATTGATTTCTTCATTGTTCCACATAAAATAGTTAAACTCACGTGTTACCTCAAAGCCAATATTCCGATAAACAGATACAGCTTTTATATTATGCTGCAATACTTCCAACAGATAATAACTGATATTAGCCTCTTTTAAATAAGGGATTGAATATGCAAAAATTTCCGTTGCCAAACCCCTGCCCCGATACTCCTCCAATGTTCCTGTTCCTGTGTCATAAGCCATTTTCATTCCATTGAAATTTCCAACTCCATTCAATGTAAATGATACAATATCTTCTCCCTCAAATGCGGCAAACGACAAGCCGGGATTAAATCCACGTCTTTTCCACATAGCTCGGAGTTCTTCGGCATTTAACCGAACATCATAATCAGCAAAAGCCTGAGTAAATGCTTTGATTATTATTTCAAAGTTTGTTTTTTCAAGAGTTTTTATTTCCATTTATATTTTTTGTTTTAGTCTTTTTATCAAATTTATTTTACGGAGATAGCAAGCTTCATAATTAATCGAATAGGAAATCCGGGATTTGCCATTTGATTTGTATCGCCGACAAAATACAGGTCTTTATTAGGATAATAAAATGCAAATGAGCCTGTTGAACCTGAATGCCCCAATAATTCACCCTTCCCCTTAAAAAGTGTCATTATCGTATTTAGTGGTATTTGCATATATCCACCACCGTAATGTATTGGTCCCATTGATATTTGCAATTTTCTGTAACACGATAACTTTTCAAAAATGGTTTGCGGGAAAAAGTGTCCATTAAAAAAGGCTTTTAAAAATATCATCAATTCTCGTGATGTTGAGATGGTGTTGCCACCACCACGCAAACTCATAATCAGTTTTGGGCGGCACAATGATTTATTTTTGAAAAAAATATTGGGGACGAAGTCTTTATCTACAGGCACATATGTCTTAGTCAAGCCTAAGGGTTCAAAGATATAATTTCGGAAAACTTCCTCTAATGAAGTTTGTGTTGTCTTTTCGATAATTTCTCCCAGCAGCTGAAAATTTAGGTCTGAATAATATGCCTTCTTTCCAATCGGGGCAAAATGTGGTTTTAAGGTTTTTGTAATTTCTATTAATTCTGATGTGCTTATATGAAAGTCTTCTTTGATCGCTCGTTCTATAATACCACCTTCCGTTTCGTAATCAGGAATGCCGCTCGTTTGAAAGAGCAAGTCGGAAAGGGTAAGTTTGTGTGAATAATCCACCCCCTTAAATTTGTGTAAACCGTTAAAAGTATTTTTATCAAAATAATCAACTACGAGGTTGTCTAATGATAGTCTTTTTTGTTCCTGCAACATTATTATGCAGGTAGTTGTAAAAAGTTTTCCAACGCTTGCTGAATTAATAAGCGTGTCAATAGTTTTTCCACCATACTCAAGGCTGGCAGAAAAATCACCGCTGCTGTTTTCTACCAATAAAACCGCTTCGTGAATTAGCTTAGAATCAGTTGAACTTTTAAATATTCTCTCGATTATTTCTTTGTTTCCCATACTATATTTTATCTAATATTTTACATTGTTGACTCTCCAGATTGTTTTTCAGTAATGCTTGCGCTTAACTTATTTATATATCTCACAAAACCAGATCTATACATACATTAGTTAGCGTATAGATCTCATAAATATGAGTTTCATTTTTTCAAAACTAATTAAAACTTTTTTGTAAACCATCTAGGAGAGCATAAATATTGAAACGATGATTTGTTCCTGCTAATTTTAAATCGAAAGAAACATTGTTCTTTATTCGTAATTTTCTTTTTCGATAAAATAAAAAGCTTCTCCCTTGTCTTTCGTTTTAATATCTAACATTTCTATTTCCATAATGTCGTATGTCTTTTCGTTTAGCTGATTAGGTAAATCAACATGAATTAAATAACCAAAAAGCGATCCTTCCGGGACATATTCTCTGACTTTCTCCTTCATATTGACGTTTACATAATTACCGTTTATCTTCACCTTTACTGAAAGTTCATCAGGATTTGGGCACAGGTCTATTTGGGAAAGATCCTCGTCTGGACCAGAAAAGAAACGAGTCAGACTAATTGGACGACAATATATTGTGTATCCGGGCGTCGCTCCCTGTATCCGAAAAACATTTACACCATAAATTTCTAACCTGTTGTATCTTATATTTATGGTAAGGTCTTCATCAGCAACTAAATTCCAACACCAAAATTCCAATTTCTGTTTCTCTTTTGGTAGAGTGGAGTTTGCTGATGGATATTCAGCAAGTTTCATTGATGCTAAGGCTAAGTATTTTCCCTTCTTTATTTGTATCTCATAATATCCATTTTTATCTGAATATGTTTTATAAGCTGTCGAAAAATCTGAATATTTTATTTCAACGAAGGCACTATCAATAGGATTGTTGTCGAAATCGGTTACAATTCCTGAAATAAGTATAAAGTCAGAGTTTTTGTTTTCCTGCGCATTAATAAATGTGATGCAAAATATTAGAAACAGTAAAGAAAATAAGTTTTTCATATTACGTTTTCATTCCCTTAAAACTAATTAAAACTTTTTTATAAATCACCAAGCGAGAATATGTTTTTCAAACTCTCTAATTTATTCCTTCGCATACATCAGTTTTTCAATATCAATTTTTTCTCTCTTCGCTTTGCGGGCGGGATGCAGAACTTTATAAACTACCGGCACAACTACTAATGTTAAAAGTGTTGACATTGTCATTCCGCCGATTATTACCCAGGCCATCCCGTTTCGCAATTCAGCGCCGGAGCCTTTTGATAATGCAACAGGCAGCATTCCGATAACTGTTGATAATGCTGTCATCAGAATCGGGCGGGTTCTGATTCTGACTGCATGAATCAACGCTTCGTCAATATCTTTGCCTTGTGCGCGGGCATCATTTGCAAAGTCAACAAGAAGTATTGCATTTTTTGCAACAAGTCCAACAAGCATTACTAATCCGAGCATAGCATAAATACTCATTGCAGTGTTTGTAAGTGCAAGCGCAAGTATGGCTCCGACGATTGAAAACGGAATTGAAAACATAACAACAAACGGATCTGTCCAGTTGTTATACAATACAACCATTGATAAATAGATAAGCATCAACGAAAGCATTAATGCAGTAGTAAGCACACTCATTGAGTCGCTCATTTTTTTCATATCGCCGACAGTTTCAATCCGTAAGCCCTGCGGTTTGTTCATTTTATTTATCTCTGACATAAACACTTTTGAAACTGCGCCGGCTGGCACACCAAAAACCTGTGAGCGGAGAGTTACCGAACTGTTGCGATCAAATCGCTCCAAACGGTTTGGACCTGTTCCGAGTGAAATAGTTGCGAACTGTGATAGCCTTACACTTTCGCCGCGGTTGTTTACAAATGTCAGGTTGGAAACATTTTCAGATTTTTCTCGATACGCTTTGTCAGAACGGATGTTAATATCATACTCATAATTTCCTTCAGAATATTTCAATTGATCATTGCCCTGAAAATTCATCTGCATTACCATTCCAACATTATCGAGCGAAAGACCGAGCAGCGACATTTTATCGCGGTTTATTGTAACAGTAATTTCAGGAGTTGCATTTTCAACAGATAGTTCCTGCTGCATAACTCCAGGAATAGAACCAAGAATCTGGAGCGCTTTTTCTGCAAAGATCATTACTGAATCAGCGTTGCTGCCGGATATAACATATTCAACTGCAGCTTTCGAAGCTGTGCCTGTAAGACTTACACTGAAAATATTAACCTTTGCATCAACAAGATAATCCGATAACGGTTTGCGTATTCGTGTAATATATGTTTCGGTTCCTTCGCTAAGTTTTTTAATCTTTACATTTAATTCTGCAAGATAAGGCGTGCCTTTAGTGCTTTGAGTATTATCGCTGGTAACTCCAACCATTGTAACAATATCTTCAACCTCGGATCGGCTCATAAACCAGTTTTCAGCACGCTGCACCAGTGCGTTTGATTCTTCCATCGAAATACTTTTCGGCATTTCAAGCTGAACAATAAATTCTCCGCGATCTATATAGGGTTGAAACTCAAAGTTGATAAATCCAAGAGGAAACAAAGCCATCACCGCAATCGTAATTACAATTACAATAAGTGCTACCCAGCGCTTATGTCCCAAACCCCATTTAAGAATTTCAGAAATCCAGTTGCTGAATTGTGAAATGCCTTTGTTAAAGCTTCTTAACATTTTTTGAAAAATGTTTTTGCCCTTTATTTCCTGAATGTTTCCGAATCGTGAAGTAAGAAGCGGCACCAATGTTAGTGCAGCTAACAGACTGAAAAGAATTGAGATAACAATTACTGCACAAAACTGACGAAGAATATCCGAAACAAGCGTCTCGGTAAATATAACCGGCAGAAACACCATCACTATTGCAATAGTAATTGAAATAACAGTAAACCCAATTTCGTTCATTGCATCGAAAGTTGCTTTCACACGGTTCTTTCCCATCTCAATATGGCGGTAAACATTTTCGATAACCACAATTGCATCATCTACAAGCACACCTATAACCAACGATAATGCAAGCAATGACATAAGATTAAGAGTGAAGTTGAACAGCTGCATTCCGATAAAAGTTGAAACTAATGAAACCGGAACAACCACCATCACAATTAGTGCATTGCGGATGTTATTAAGAAATAAAAGTATAACCAGCGTTACCAATAGAATGGCAAGAATCAAATCAGTAAAAACAGAATTGATTGATTGATTCGTAAATGTTGTAGTGTTTTGCGCTTCTGTAATTTTCAAATCTTCAGCAGAATAAGTTTCCTGCAACTGAGTGATAGTTTTCAACACCTGATCGCTCACCTCAATAGCGTTTGCATCTGATTGTTTTTGTAGATTGATCAGGATTGCATCCTGTCCGTTAACCCGTCCGAGTTTAACAGGATCTTTTACGGCATCTGAAACATCTGCAATATCGCCAAGACGAATTTGTGCACCAGTTGGCGAAGTGTTGATAACCAATCGTCTCAGCTCTTCAATGTTTTTAAGTTTTCCTGAAAGACGGATTGCAGTTTGTGATTCATCGCTGTGCAGATATCCAGTCGGAAAATCAAGATTGGCAGCACGAATAGCATTTTGAATCATCAACGGAGTAAGTCCGAATGTTTTCAGTTTCTCACGATTAAAATTTATTTGTATCTCGCGCTGCATACCTCCGACAAGCGTAATTTTAGCCACTCCGCGCACTCTTGAAAATTCCGGAATAATCCTTTTGTCAATCAAATCATAAAAATCTGTCGGCTCTAAGTTGGAAGTTGCAAAAAGAATCAGTATCGGTTTTTCATCTACAGAAATTTTTGAAATAGTTGGCGAAAGAATCTCACGCGGCAGTTCAGCCCGTTTTGCATTAAGCAGATTTTGTGCATCGGTAACCGATTTATCTATATCTGTTCCATAGACAAATGATACAATCATCATTGACATTCCTTCAAACGAATACGATTGAAGCTGATCAATTCCTTCCATACTTGAAAGAGCGTCTTCAACTTTTCGTGTGAGTGAATTTTCCACTTCACTTGGCGATGCACCCGGATAAATAATCTGAATATTAAGAATAGGCGGAGAAAATTTTGGCATCTGTTCAGCACTAAGGCTGTTGTAGCTTAAAATTCCTAAAACCGTAAGCAGCAAAAACAGAACAATGACATATACCGGTCGCTTTATTGATAATTCTGAAATTTTCATCTTCTTAATAAATTTAATTTATCATTGCTGAATATTTTTTACTCTTGTTCCATCCGAAACATTTATTAGTCCGGCAACCACAATATTTTCTCCTGCGTTCAATCCCTGCAAAACTTCAACCTGATCACCGACCATCTCACCGATAATTACACCTCGTTTTTTTGCAGTGCCGTTTTCAACAACAAACACATTTGCCGCCCGAATACTTCCGCTAATTGCATTTCGCGGAATTAAGATTCCGTTCTTTTGATCTTTCGAATTGAAAAGCACAGTAACGAACATTCCAGACTTTAATTGTTTTTTATGATCTGTAATTGTTATCTCAACAGGAAAATTTAGTGAACGATCGGCTTTCTCTCCGATAAAAGTAATTTTACCGGTGAAAGTTTCCTCAGGAAATGTTTCGCATTTAATTGTTACCGGCTGCGATTTGCGTATGCTTAAAAGTTGTTTTTCGGTAACATAGCACATCGCTTTCAATTGGGAGTCATCAATAATATCAAAAAGTTTAACGCCGGGACTTATAAAACTGCCGACTTCAATATATCGTTTGTAGATTGTTCCGGATATCGGAGCTTTTAATGAAGCATCTTCAAGCCGTCGTTTACTTGTAAGATAACGGCTTTCAGCAGCAATCATTTGTGTGCGGATATTATCAAGCTGCTGATCCGTAACTCCTCCTTGTTCATTAGAGCTTTTAAATCGTTCGTAATCTTTTTTCAATGTTTCATAAGCCGCTTCACTCGAAGCAACCTCTGTTCTAAGCATTTCACAATCAAGCTGGATCAGCATTTTACCTTTGCTTACATAACTTCCTTCATCTGCATAAATGTTTAAAATGCGTCCCGTTACATCCGATACAAACTGCAGATCGCGTAAAGCTTCCAGCACACCGCTTGATGAAAATTCCACAGAGTAAGTGCTGTCTTTAACTGTTGAAATTTTTACTGCAACCGCGGATGAAGCATCAGCAACCATCTCTGTTTTCTTTAAAGTAGCTTGTTTATTCAGTATAAGAACAACCACAATGAATGCAATTACTGCAAACACAGATAAAATGTAAATTGTCTTTTTCATACTATCTATTTTTTAAGTTTTTATTTTTCATTCATTAAATCGCGGATGTTACCGCTTGTTTTCTTTAGATCGATATATGCTTTCATATAATCACTCAGAGCATTGGCGTAGCTTAGCTGTGCTTGTATAAGCGATTGACTTGCGTTTAGAATATCTGACATCGAAGAAAGACCGAGCACAAAGTTGTTCTCTGTAATATTGAATACATCTTCTGCCAGACTCTGATTATCGCGCTGTAATTCAATTGTGTTCCGTGCATCGTTTAGTTTCATCCGCGCATTCATATAAGTCATATTCAAAGATTGTTCAAGTATTCCGGCATCTTCTTCTGTCTTCTGAATCTCAATGCTGTTTTGCCAGATCTTAGCGTTGCGTGAAAATCCGCTGAATATCGGTATTCTTAAGTTTAATCCAATAACAGAGCTTGGATACCAGTAATTTGTTTTTCCTTTGAAAAATTCATCGCTTACACCTGAATATTGATAATTAAACATTAGAGAAAGAACAGGCAGGTTTTCATAAACGGCTGATTTTTTCTGAAGCTTAACCATATCGAGTTTTCCCATCAGTAAGCGATACGGAGTTTGATTATCAAGCGAGAAAAGCATTTCAGTCTTATCTTTTACTTTCTCTTCAAACAACGCAAGATTTATTTCCTGAATTTCAATCGGAGTGTTTATATTAAATCCCATCTGAAGCTTCAGCAAATTCTTTTGAACTTCAGCTGCGTTTTTAATTCCGCTTTTCTGAGTTGTAAGATTCACAAGACTTACTCTCAATCTGTCAACATCTACTTTTTTAACCAATCCGTTCTCGTAGTTCAGTTCCATCATCTTTAACATCTTATCAACAAGCTCAATACTTCGTTCCATCTGACTGACCGCATATTCGGTGGATTGTATGCTGTAAAAAAGATTTGCAACCTGATAGATAACTTCCTCTTCGTTGGATTCAAGTCCGAGCTCGGCAATTTCCTCTGCGGTTTTAGCAATGCTCAGTGTATTAAAAAGTGAAAAATTCAATATTTGCTGATTAAGTGTTACTCCCACATTTGCATTGTAATTAGTTCCCATCTCGATTGTCATATACTTTTGTGCATCAGGGTCCTGTGCTGCAGGAGGAAGCATACTGTTTATAAAATTCGGCATAATAAACTTTGCTTTTTTCAGGTTGTCATTCAGGCTTGCCGAACCGTTGATCTGCGGAAGTAAAGCACCCAATATTTCTTTTCGTGCGTAGGCTGCTTTTTCTATATCATAGTGTGTTTTTTTCAGGCTGCGATTGTTATCGAGTGCATATTCCAGGCATTGCTGTAACGAATAAACATTCTGGGAAAAAATATTCGTTGATCCAATCAAAATGCCGAACACTATGCAGACTGATTTTATAAAATTCGATTTCATAACGCATCGTTATAATAATTTCTTTCCCTTCTCCGAAACGATAGCCCGCAAATGATATTCAATAGTATCTTCGAAGTATGATTTATTGATATAAGGATTATGATTAATCAAACCATTGATATAAAATCCGAAAACAGAATAAGTGATATACCGGCTGATAAAATCAACATCCAAATCTTTTAAGTAAACGCCTTCGTTGATTCCCTGCTTTAAGTTTGCTTCCATTTTCTGTTGAAATAAATCCGATCCGATAAGATGTTCTGACATCGCGTGATTTGGATTGAGCCGCATTATATCGTAGAAAAAAATCGGACTGAGCACAGTAAAAAAATGATTGATCTGTAAAAAACTGCTGCGGAGATTTTCAATTGCTGAATTTGATTTATCATTCAATCCGCTCATAGCTTTCTGCATATCGGATGAGATAGACGAAATACATTCTTTCAGCAGCTCATCCTTGGAAGAAAAGTGATTGTAGATAGTTTTTTTCGTAATACCCATTTTGCCGGCAACTTCTTCCAGTGAAAGACGCAGACCAGCTTGCTTAAAAACAGATATTGCTTTGTTTATATAATCTTTTTTTCGTGAAGTTAGTGCCATAATAAGGTTGCTGTTTTCTTTACAAAATCATCTAATGCAAAATTACACAATTTACACTAATTAAACAAATATAGTGTAATTATTAATAATGAGGAGATTTGTGATTAAGCGAGGAATTTTAAGAGGTAGAAGATAGTTATACCTGTTAGAGAGAGAAGGTGTGGAAATTTAATTGAAACACTTAACCCGCTATTTTGGCAAACTGGCTGTTGGCAGTAGCGATTCTGTTTTCAATCGTCAATGTCGGGTTTATTTCCATCCCCTTAATTTGTTTGCTTCTTTTATAAATGCAACGTTTGGTCTGTCTGAAATTGCAGGTGGGACATTGATAATTGGTCTAAGGTCTTTTATGAATTTGTCCATACCACCGTCAAAGCCAATTTCTTTCAGCTTTTTCATTTTATTAGTGTTTACAATGATTTGATATTGCTCATTAAAAGTTACAAGTCCTTTGTCGTAAGCTCTGTGATAAAGCGCTGAAAGTGCTATTCCGTTTGCTGTGTCGTCTGTAGAAATGTTAGAGCTTACTGGGACAATGTGTGCTGCATCAACTAATTTTAATTGCATTCCGCTAAATGCACATTTATTACTGTAGGCTGTCAATACTCTTGCTTTGAAACTTGTATCACGGAGTTTTTTGCTTAGTTGAATTACTGCGGTTTGTCTTTGCTTGCTTACTTGCTCAATCAATTTTGTGTTTAGTTCAAGCGGTTGGTCGGAAACTGTTTCCAATACTTTAAAGTCCTTTTTAGAAGTTCCAAAACCGTGAAGTTGTTCTAATGATTGAACATAGCTAATAAAGAAGTCAGGACGAAAAGCAATAGCAATTTCCTTGTTGCCTTTGTCGCAAGGTGAAAAGCCGTTTATGAGAGCTTTGCGTAAAAACTCTTCACGAATTTGCATTGAAGGCGAAAACCCAAGTTTGCCTGTATGTTTTGTATAATCAAAACCTGCAAATACTCCGACTTCTCCCCACCAACCAAGAATTAAAGTTTTTTCGTCTTTGTGTTGCTCAAAGTGGTCTGCACCCGTAATTTGAATGCGATATTCGTCTTTGGGTCTGGCTGCACCGCCACCGTGAGTTAAATTCCAAATGTAAATTCTAAGCAGATAGCTTTCTTCATTGTTGTAAATTTTTAAAACAAAAGGGTGCTGTGAAATATCGCCAACATAAAGCACATTCCAACCGCAATCGTTTATAGACTGAACTATAAAATCTAATAAATCATACTTTCTGTGCCGCGCCATTTAATTTGACCGCTGTTTTGAAAAGGTCTGTTTCTTCTTCAAAGCGAATTTTACTGCCTTCTAAATAAGGTTCGTTAATTTCCATTGCAATCCAACGCCTTTCAAGTTTCTCAGCTGCATAACCTGTCGTATTGCTTCCTGCAAATGGGTCAAGGACTAAATCGTCTTCGTCCGTTGCAAATTTGATAAAGAAGTCAGCAAAGTCTTTTGGAAACCTTGCAGGGTGTGGTTTAATGCCCAACTCCTTGCATTTTTTCATATAGTAGCTGTTACTTTCAGTGTTTGCTAATTCAAGTAAGTTTGGTGGGATTGCTCCACCGTTGTCATTACCGAATTTGTCTGAAATGTCGTGTCCGCTTGGTCTTAGCTGTGCTTTGTAACCATTTTTCAAAAGAGCTTTCATACTGTCGCTGTATGGTTTTAGCACTTGTTTGTTGTCAGATTTTGGATTTTCTGTTTTTGAAAGCCACCAAACTATATTAACACTGTCTTTAACTCTAATTCTACGAACAGTTACCCATTCTGCTGGTGTTGGAAGTCGGGCTGGGTTGTAATGAAAAAACTCCTGTGCTAAAAAGAAGTTTTGTTCTCTGCAAAGTCTTACAAGTAATTCATATTGGTAAATGCTTCTTACTGGATGACCGGGTAGATATGCACCGCCTAAGTCAATCACTAATGAGCCGTTGTCTACAAGAAGTCTATAAAACTCCTTTGAGAATTGCATAAACCAATCAATATAGTCTTGCTCTTGCTTGTTTCCATATTCCTTCTGTCTTGTCAATGCGAAAGGGGGAGAAGTCAGAATTAAATTTATTGAACTATCAGACAGTTGCTTCATTAACTCCAAACTGTCACCTAAATACGCCTGTCCAAAGTCGGTGTAGTAGTATGGTGTTAATGATACTTTTTTATTTCGTTTTACTGTCATTTTATTATTAAAATATTTGTTCCCTAATATAATCAAAAAGTCGCCTTGAATCGTTAAAAGTGTCCGCAAGTTATTAACGGTAGAAATCAGTTGGTGCGGATTTTAGCATAACTGCTAACATAATTCTTTACTCAATATTGCTTATAATTTTTTTTAAAAACAATATTCACTCGATAATTATCCACCAATCATCCATCTTTATAATTAAGCTTTTAAAATTCAATTGCGTTAAAAAATTCTTTTAGTTTTTGTAGATCGAGTTTGCCGTTTGTCCGGACGCTGCTGCAAAGATCAAGTCCAAATGGTTCAACGATTTCAATAGCTTGTTTTACATTGTCTTTGTTAATACCTCCGGCAAGAAACAAAGGAACCGGAATTGATTTTCTGATTTCTCCGAAATACTTCTGTATTTGTTCGGGCTAAATTGTTCAATATCTATAAAGTGTTTTGTTAGTATATCGTTGAATATCAAATTACAGCAAACGGTTCAGTGCTTAAAATGCAACGTTTTGCTCTGTTTTCTGAGCATCTGATTTTTTGAGAATTTACTTATATTTTATCTGCTATTTAATTAACTCACCGCCATGATCTAGACAACATCTTTTGCACAGATTCTAATCCATTTTTTTTCATCAACGCTTTTCTTTCGTCTTGGAAAAGACGATTATTGACGGCTTTCAAATGTTGATCCAAACTATAAACGGCAACAGCTAATACGGCTGTATCTGTTGCAAGCAAACCCGCATCAACTTTGTCATAAGTGTCAGTGATGGAGTGATGATTGATATCATAATCTCCTTCATTTACCCAAAGAGTGAAAGACGGAATTCCTTCTGCAAGGAACGGCGCATGGTCGGTATCAAAGCTTGCGTCGGCTGAAATCCCAGTTGCTTCAAGTGGAGACAACGCTTGAAATACCCTTGATAAAATATTATCCAGGTCTGATCTGCCATGTATCATAAAGCCTTTCGGCACCTGTGCGCCATCATCCATTATCAGAACACTTTTTAACTTGTCTAATTCGTTGGCGTGCTTGATTACATAGGCATGAGAACCGAGCAGGCCCTGCTCTTCTCCGCTAAAAAATGCAAACCGGATAGTGTGTTTTGGTTTAATATCAAGCTGTTTAAATATTCTTGCAACCTCCATTATTGCTGCTACACCCGAACCATTATCCTGTGCACCTTGTCCATAATCCCATGAATCGAAATGTGCGCCAATTAATATTGTTCCCACAGTATCTGTTCCTGGAATATCTCCAATAACATTGAATTCCTTAGAAGCCTTATTGCTAATGCTGTTGTTTATATTCAATGTTATTGTAACCGGATGATATTCAAGAATGCGATGCAACAAAAGAGCATCTTCCTTAGCTATTGAAATAACAGGTAACGGAGCCATTGGATAAAATCCAAACGCAGATATATAAAGTAAGCGGTTAGGTTTGTCTGAGGGAATAAGCATTGCTGCTGCACCAGATTTCGCAAGGGCATTGGCTAAAAGTATTCGTGTCACCTGACTTGGTTGATCTTCAAATGCAATAGGTTCTACAATTACTGCTGCACCCATAATGCCCTCAAACCGTTCTGGTATTTTTTTATTTTTAAAAAATCTAAGATCGACAACTTTTGCAGTGATCTCTCCTTTTGTTCCCGGGCACCAACCATAAGAACCTACGACCATAAATTGATGGGTCGGATTAATAATACGTCCGGATGCTGAATTATGTGCCCAGCTTGTTTTTAGCTCGAAATCTTCAAGGTGTGCATTATCGATTCCAATTTCTTTCAATTTTTTCAAAAGGAATGCGGACGTTTCCTTACTCTGTGACGTCCCTGTTATTCTGCCGCCAATAGAGTCAGTTAATACACGAAGTATAGAGGAAGTCTCTTCTTGTGTTTTTGCTGCTGAAATTATTTTTTGAATGAGAGTTGTATCATTTACCTGTGCATATAAAAATTGAGAAAACGATAAGGAAATAAATATAAAAGTGAGTTTAATTGTGGTTATCATAAATAATGTATCGGTTATTTCACATCTCTTTAGGTTGTTACATAAAGTAGCACACAACGTTTGGCGGTATGAAAAGTTGCCGATTTCGGGCGATTTCCTATCAAGTTACAAGAAAAGTTAAAGCGGGCTACAACCCTTCGCATACCACTGAGCCTGCTATTGGCTATACCGTTTGTTAGCGGTTCGTTGTTTTTCTTTTTTTTCATTGTCTGCTGTCCCAAAGCGAAGCTGACTATTGGCCTTATTATTTTTCAATTGTTGATATATTTTTCACACCCTTAATTAAAAACCATAGAGTTATTGAAATTTCTCCAATTGCTACTAATAAAAGTGTAGGTTGGTTCACAAATGTACTGTATGTAGGAAAAAGTAGAGATACAAAACTGTCAACTATATATGATATTCCTGCAATGACGAGCAATATCCCAAAAATACGGGGAATAAATCTTGACTTATATACCAATAGTCCAAATGGCAAAAGCCAAAGTCCCCAAAACATTTCCATTGTCAAAGTGCCGTTGTCGTTAATTTTAAGAAATAACATTGCCAAATCTTGTTTTTGATTAAGTTCAAATGTTTGCAATATTTCTCCTTTAAAAATCATAAGAGAAGTAATATTTAATGCCTCCATAATAAAAACTGCGGGAACTTGCACAATCACAAATGCAACCATTAATTTAGCCTGATGCTCATTTACCTGTTTGAACATCCGGTACAGAACCAATACCAAAAGCACAAAAATAGTGTTGCTGATTAAATCATTAATTATGCCTGTCCGAAATAAAAATTCTTTGGCGAGGATATTTTTGGCAGTGGTGATAACATCACCCTGTACAATAATTTGTGATGATACATACATAATACTGTAAACGCCTGTTATTACAAGTATAAGATAAAGTAATCCGGCAAGTTTTGCGGTCTTTCTGAGTGAGTTCACTTTATTTTCCATAATTGCCTTATTTATTTGGTTTTAAATATCTTTCACTGGACTGTCTTAGTAACTTGAAACAATCGTATCTGATTTCGTTTTACAATGACCGCTAACATAATTCTTTACGCAATATTTTGTAATAATCTAAAATTAAAAGTTATCTTGCTAAAAAATATGAAAAGAAAGGAACTAATTGAAGAGTAAGGTAATCTGTTTCTTAATGTTCTGTTAAATTTTAATCAGCGAACAATTAACAAATCATTCATCTTTATAATTAAGCTTTTATTATTCAATTGCATTAAAAAACTCTTTAAGTTTCTGCGGATCAAGCTTGCCGTTTGTCCGGACGCCGCTGCAGAGATCAAGTCCAAATGGTTTAACTGTTTCAATAGCTTGTTTTACATTGTCTTTATTAATACCTCCGGCAAGAAACAAAGGAACCGGAATTAATTTTCTGATTTCCCGGCTCAGTTCCCAATTATGAGTTCTTCCTGTTCCACCCAATTCTTTAACTGATAAATTTGGATTTCCGCTATCCAGTAAAATTGCATCCACATATTTTGATACTTCAATTGCTTCTTTTACTGAGTTGTCATCTATAACGTGAATAACCTGCACTAGTTTTACGTTGAGCAATTCGTTTCTAAGTATATCGTATTCACGATTTTTTAATTCATCCACAATTTGAATTACAGAAGTCTGAACACGTTTGTAGTGAGCAATAATATTTTGTGCTTTAGTTTCGCTTGTTAATAAAAAAGTTGAAATCGGCGGCGGAACTGATTTTACAATTTGATAAATAAGTTCATCCCCAATTACGCCGGGACCGCTTGGCATATATCCAACCAAACCTAGCGCAGAAGCACCGTATTCAATTGCTGTTCTAGCTTCTTCAATGCTGCTTATACAGCATATTTTTACTTTTGGTCTTGGTTTACCTTTGTTCATTTTTTAGCTCAGTAGATTTGTGCGCTGCCAACTCTAACCAGCTTGCATCTGTTGCGGACTTTTTCTGGTTGAAATTGCTACAAAGATAATACTTTTGCCTTACTGGAAATGATTAATCGAAGTAGTTTACCCGCCTTGCGTTCAAACCGCTTGATATTTCCAATAAGTAAAAAGTTAAATTTGTTATCATCAACAACATTTACTTCAGGAGGTATCAAATGTATTACACAGGAATCGATCTTCATAAATTTACTTCTTATTTAACTACTGTCGATTCTTCAGGCGCTATCGTTAAACAAGAAAATCTTAAAAACATAGCTCATAACTTTGTTCAGTACTTTAGTGCAATCCCAGGTGAACATCTTACCACTGTCGAATCTACTATGACCTGGTACTGGTTAAATGATCTGCTGACTTCAATCAATATTCCTTTGGTCCTTGCTCACGCAAAGTATGTTAAAGCCATTGCCTATGCAAAGGTTAAAACTGATAAAGTTGATTCTCATACTCTTGCCCAGCTTCTCCGTATGGACTATATACCTGTTGCGCACAAAATATCTAATGAAAATCGTACACTTCGTGATGCTCTCCGTGCAAGACTTAAAATTGTTCAACGTCATACTTCTGTTACAAATTCGATGCATCTTCTGCTTGCTAAATATAATTATAATTCTCCAACCCAACTAACAGGCATTCACGAATTTCAATATGAGCAATTATCAGAAGTTGAAGAACTGCTTAATGAACAAATGCTTGATCTCGAAAAGCAGCTTTATCCATTCCTTATTCCTAATGATGATATTCAACGTCTGCTCTGGATTCCCGGTATCGGAAAGATGAATGCTTTTACTATCTTACTTGAAGTTGATGACATCAACCGTTTCCCGGACGTTAAGAATTTCTTTTCTTACTGCAGACTTGTTCCTTCGGCTCGCAACTCAGGTGGCAAAGCAAAACAACGTTCATCTAAAGATGGAAACAAATACCTTAAGGTTGCTTTCAGCGATGCTGCCATTCACGCTGTTCAATATTATTCGATTATCCGTAAATACCATAACTCTTTGTTAAGAAAAAAGAATAAAAATATTGCTAAGACTATCATCGCCAAAGAAATTGCTGAAATTGTTTATCACGTTCTAAAAAATAAATCTAACTTCAACAACAAATTCAGAGGTCAGCAGCTAGAGCATAAGAAGTCTTTACAATGGCCACGTGTAGTAAACCCCTACGCCTAACTGGTTATCCCGACTTGTCAGGAATAATCCCTGCGCTTGATTGGGTAACTACACGTATGCCTATTAAATATCTGGAATAGTCCCGGTCTTTACGGAACAACTCTCACTTAACAGGTGATGAGTAAGTCCCAAAAGAGGTTTGGTTGCCATAGCCTTTTTGATATTAAGGCAGAATAGTTGTTTAAGAGAGAAGATTTAGTAGATCAGTTTTTCAAAGAACTCTTTTTTTACTTAACTGTGTCGAGCCGGAGCACTATTAATTTTGTTTGCCTATTGACTTTTTACTTATTAAAGATGTTAGGCTACATTTTAATTCTTATTGCCATCTAAAAATTAACCTTACTTTTGTCTTAGCATCAGCACTTTGCAAAGAAACAGTTGTTGGATAATTATTAGAGATTAATTGAGTTATCTTAAAACCATTTGTTGTCCCAATCAAATCATCGCCAGTTGCATCCCAATCCCAAACACGAATGAAATAAGTTTTATTCCAAGATGATTTTAGGAATTCTAATTCTGGAGTAAAATCCCAAGCTAATGGAAGCATTGATGGAGTTACATCATCAACACGTGAACCGGAGCCATCAATAATAACGTTACCAACAGAATCTATTATCGTGAAGAATACATCAGGACCACTTGTTAAATCCCATCCAGCACCATTTTCATCAACAAATGGGATCTCATCAACTATAGTTCGTTGAAGAAAAACTTTTCCGGGAGTAATAACTAAATTTTGACTTGTTTGATCAGATAGACCAGATGTTGTATTCGTTGCTGTAAGTGTAACAGTGTAAGTCCCTTTTTGATTATAAGTTTTACTTGGATTTGCTTGTGTTGAAGTTGTTCCATCGCCAAAATTCCACAAATAACTATCAGCATTCTGAGAAGTATTTGTAAAAGTGATTACTGCGGGTGTAACTAGAGTTCCGCCATAATTAAATCCAGCAACTGGTGTTACAGGAATATTTGTTAACGCAATATTAACTGTGGTCGTTTGACCCGCGGTAACATTCGCGTTTACATTATTTGGCGAATATCCGTTCATTGTTGCAGTTACTGTATAGCTTCCAGCTTCAATATTGGAAATAGTATAATTACCATTATTATCTGAAGTAACAGTTGTTGTTGCAGGTTGGGTACTGACACTTGCACCAGAAATAGCATTTCCAGAAGTTTGGTCTGTAACTTTCCCAGAAATATTTCCTTTAGTACTGGTATTAACTGGATTATCGTCTTTGCTACAACCAGAAATCAATAACAAAGAAATAATTACAATTAAAAAGTAGAATTTTCCCATAATGTTCTTCCTTTCCATTAATTAACCATAAACTTTCAATAATCAAGCCACTAACTATTGAAGTAGCCTAACGGCGTTGTGCATAAGCCGCAGCCCAGAACAAACGGCTTGCTTAGAACTACAATGCTGATTATTATTGAAAATTTTTTTAGCTCTACGACCTTTAACAAGATAGCCGAAACGGAACGACTACCATTAAAATTACACAAATGCCGAGTGCGAAAACGATGTCGGCTTGATGCACTTGTTATATTTTTGCCCTAATTATTTCTCTAAAGTTAATTCATAATCCAAAGACCAGTTATTTCCGAATAAATCTTCTAACTTTATAGTTACAGTAGTTTTATATGGAAAATTTAAAGAATTAGGGACAACAATTTCTGGCGTGAAGAAACCAGATGATTTGGATTCATTAGTTTTAATGTCTCCAATTTCTGTTGTTGATGAAGTGCTAAAAGAAATATTTGTATCATTTGAAGAATAATCAGTAATTGTAACTAACCTTGTCATACTAGTTCCAACATTTTTTATTTTATAGTTAGGTCTAAACCAGTATTGGTTTCCACTTGGTAAAGTATATGTAACTTCAACACTGTCATCAATTAAATTCGCTCCAGTTTGTTCGCACAATAAATTTAATGTATCAATTCTATCTGAAAAATTTAAAAGTAGCATAAAAGAAGTATTTGGTAGAACAGATTTGTCAATTTTTAATTCAACCATTGAACGTCCCATCGAAGTAGTATATATATTGCCATCTCCATCAGAAATTTCATTAGGTAATATATCACCGTAGTTTAAGTAATAGTCCGTAATATCGATATTAGCATTTGTTATAAGTTGAGGGGTTGCTGAAATATTTTTTTCAATAGAATTCCCAAGATTTATTAACTTAATATATACTTTTAATAATTCTCCCTTGTTAATTATGCTGTCAGCATTTCCACCGGAATAAGGGAGATTAACACCTATCGGGTCATAAACTACATAAGAATGAATTTTTAAATTTTTTGTTATACCTCCTTTATATTTAGGGTCAAGTGGATTACTGTGTTCATAATATTCACAAGAATTGAATATTAAAATTTGAGTAACAATTAAGTTTAATAATAATCTTTTCACAATAATCTCCTTACAAAGGAATATTTATAGAAATTACAAATGAGCCAGAACTATAAAGGTTGGTTTTGGGAGAATAATTTTTATCTATTTCAAACATTGAATTATAGTCAGAAGTATTAATATACTGGTCTATAATACTGTAAATGATAGTTCCAACAGCTAAGCTAAAATATAGAGCTGTTTCTTTTATTTGTTTATCTGCTAAATAGTATTGGCTTTCCGCTTCTTGTGGCGTTGTTGCTCTTAAATAATCATCATAATAATTATCTGCTTTTATTTTATTTGAGATTGTAAGTAAAGAGCTAACGGTAAATGCACCAAATAAAACCAACGACTTTGTTGAGTTTTTCTGAATTACAAGCTGTGATAATCCGGGGATTATAGAGAGGAAGCTAGATGAAAAATGACTTTGTTTCATTTCATTAAATTTGTTTTCGACTTTGGCTCTATTTCTATTTGACAAGATGTAAGAGTATTTTAGACTTTCAACACCATTGCTAATATTAGAATTATTTAATAATTCTACTCCATATTTGAACTGTAAATCTGAATAGTCATCTCTGTATTTATTAAACACACTTTCATTAATGCTTTTGGCTTTTTCAAAATAATTTATAGCATTTGATAAATTATTCTGTGTAAATAATATTTTTGCTTTTTCGCAAAATGAAATACTAATTGTTTCAGAATATTTATTTACAATATTAGATTTAAGATTAATCGCATCTTCCCAATAATTTGCTGCTTCATTCCATTGATTTGTTTTTGATTTTTCTATTGCAGTATTTATTGCATCGGATAATAACGCATCCTTTCTTTTTCTCAACTCAGCAGCTTTTGGCATATCCCCTAAATCTATACTTGAGCCAAGAACAATTATCGAAACAGAACCGGCATCTTGCGGAATATTAGTAAAAGTAATTTTCCATTCTTGTCCGCTTGATAATCCAGTTGATGAGAAATAATATGTTGGCGTTTCCATTGCAATATAATTTCCGAATATTGTTTTAATAACAATTGAAGAAGGGATTCTTTTCCTTATTTTGCTATCATTTAATATGTCTTCATATTGTAAAAAGAAATTATCTTGCATCTCAATAAATCTATCATAGAAATTGTAGCCATAAACTGCCCATATTTCTTGGCTATTACCAAGGTTTTGAGCAAATACAGTAACGACAATATTACCTTCTCTGTCTATATCATAATCATCAAATGTAATTTTAAATTGAGCGTTTATAGAGGTATAGAAAATTAGTAAAAGAAAAAGAGTAAAAAATTTCATTCGTTACCACCTTTTATTAAAGAATTAGTTATTCAAAAGGATGTTCTTAATTTTTTCTACCACGATACTTTGTCGCAATCCTATGGGATGTTTTACTTTCATTCCATTGCTTGGCAATCCTTCACGTAAAATGAAGTTTATTTTTCTATTTAAGTGGAAGTATTCAACATAAAAAGCAACTTCATTAAATATTTTCAATTTAGGCAGGTATTTTTCTCTTAGCGAGTTTAGTCTTTCGTCATTTCCCCAACCAATGAATAGAAAAGGAACTTTAGAATATTCAAAGTTTTCAAGATAGCAATTGTATTTTTGTAATAAACTTATTGCTGAATCAAAATCAGGTTCGCATATAGTAAATAAATTTAAAACTCTGATATAGTCATTATTGTTAATATTTGGTTTAAATTCTGGAATTACTTGTAAATATGTGTTTGCAATCCAAGGTAAGGTTTTATCATTCTTAATTTCTAACTCACAAAGTTCATTAAATATTCTAGGGCTCGCACTTCCAGGATTTTTTAGAAAAAAAATACCTAAACAATTTCCTTCTGTTGAAGTCGGTTTTTCTTTACCAAAATAAATTCTTGTATCAGTTCTTATAGTATGATTGTTTTCCTTTTTGAATTTTGCATAGTAGAAAACCATAGTATCTTACCTCAAAAATATAACTATTAATTAACCCGCCGGCCGATATATTCGTTTGGAATGATATCTACCGACAAATGTTTTATTTATTTTGTAAAAACTCATTTCTACGCTTGATATCTCCCCAATCTAAATTAGGTTATCTATTGGACTTTTTACACCCATAACAGTTTTTAAAACATGCGTGTAAATCATTGTTGTTTTAACACTTTTATGTCCTAATAATTCTTGCACTGTTCTTATATCCTGCCCGGCATCCAACAGATGTGTTGCAAAGCTATGTCTGAAAGTATGTGGTGTGCCAGGTTTATTAATTCCTGTAATCCTTAAAGCTTTTTTAACCTCTTTTTGAATCACAGATTCGTGGATATGAAATCTATACTTCAATTTGTTTTCTTTATCATATACAAATCCACTCGCAGGAAACACATACTGCCAGCCAAATTCTTTATCAGCGTTTATATATTTTTTAGCTAAAGCATATGGCAATTTGGTTTTTCCATTTCCTTCCTTCAAATCTTTTAAATGAAGATTTTTAACTTTTCTTAAATGTTCTTTTAATTCCGCATTCAGTTTTTGTGGCAGTACAGTAATCCTGTCCTTTTCACCCTTACCGTCACGAACTAATATTTGATTCATTTCAAAGTCGATGTCTTTTACTCTTAAGTTTAATACTTCACCTAATCTCATTCCGGTTCCATAAAGCAAGCTTACAATTAGTTTTATAACACCATTTAAATTATTTAAAATTGATGCCGTTTCTGAGCGTGAAAATACTACAGGTAAATGTTTTATTCTGGTTGTATATTTAATATCAGCAATCCAGCCTAGATCTTTCTTCAATATATTTTTATAAAGGAAGAGTATTCCCTGAAGGGCTTGATTTTGTGTAGACGAAGAAACTTGGTGTTCATCGGCAAGATTATTAATAAATGCTTTTATTTCTTCAGCACCCATATCTTTTGGATGTCGCTTATTGTGGAAAAGCACAAACCGTTTAATCCAGTTTGTGTATGCAGTTTCTGTTTTTCTGCTGTAATGTTTTGAACGGAGTTCTGTTCTAACTTTATCCAGCAACTTTGGCTCAGGCATATCTTCCCAAAAAATAGCTTTAATTGGGTTAAACTTAGCTAAAAAATAAAATAGAACAAATCAATATTTCAGTTAAATTCGTTCATCAATATTCTAAATTTTATATTTGCACAGCAACAAACAATCAAAGAATACAATGAAATACTCATCTACAATTTTCATATTTATATTTTTAATTCATTCATTCATACATCCATACATTCATACAACAATGGCTCAAACGCAACAGCGCGCTTTCATCAACAGAAAAATTAATACTTAAAATTATAATTATTTTACATCTCCTTTTCTGCCTCAAGCATTTTGCCTTCTACAAACAAAGCATGCTGCAGTTGGTCTTTATTTATATATACAATTCCTTCTTCATTATGCGGTTCACCAATACGTGAGTGAACTGATTTCAAACCGCCCAGCCACTTACGATGATCAGTGAGGTAAACAAGGTCTCCGACATCTGCTGCCATTAATTCCATTTCTTTTTTGGAGAAATGAACCAAGTCTTTATCTTCATCTTTTAATCTCCAGTTAACTTTAACTTTGCTTCCTTCACGATCATTAATTTTTCCGCCTTTGAACATTAATTTTAAGCTTTGTATGTCCCACACAGTTAATCCGGTATTATATGTTTCTGCTTTAATTGGTAAATGATAAGCAGAAGTAATACTGACTAAAGCAACAAGCACCCAGGCAAGTGTCATCATTACAGCCAAATGTGTCAGATCAAAAGCTATGATTATAAAAATGATTACAGAAAGAACAATCATAGTTGTAATGATCCTTTTATGATGAGGATTTTTCCTGATCATTTCTGCTGCCTTGCCGATTGGTTTTGTAAATATCGTAACAAGAATTGCAACACTGAAACAGGCTAACGTATTGTATAACGCTTCGATGTAAATGTACGGATGATCTTTTGCCATCGGGATACCTTGTGCCATAACCCAAACAAGCGGATACGGATAGTATGCACCGAGAAACATTATTGCAATTCCACCGATTAGTGTGGTTATTACTCCCATTGGTGAAAATCTTTTCCAGAATATTCCAAGAAAGATTGCAATTACAAGCGGGGGAGTAAGTGTTGAATGAAAATATCCGTGAGCTTCGTAAACTGTTTTAAAATGACTGAACGGAATTACTGTTAGTATTGCCAAAATTGTGAATACAACTGTTGCAATTCTGGCAATCAGCAAATTTCTTTTTTCATCATCAGGCGCATCTTTTTTTATTTTCTTTAACCAGATTCTTAAAGGGCGGTCAACATCATTTATCCAGATTGCAGCAGAAGCATTTATGTAGGTGCTTACAGTTGACATCAATGCTGCAGCAAGCGATGCAATTATGAAACCGAAAAATCCCGGACTCATAATTATACTTGATACTAAAACATATATGCTATCGGGATCTGTATTTGCCGGAATTAGTTTAGGATTAAGTACTGAAATTGCTTTGCCTATCCATCCTCCGCTGCTTACAACGATTGCAGAGAGAGGAAGTATTAAGATATTAAATATGGCAGCTTTTCTTCCTTCATCAACGCTTTTTGTTGCCATAAATCTCATTATCAATCCCATATTCATAAAAAGAAATCCGATTGAGCCGGCAATCCCATCCTGCCAGAAAATTCCCACAAAATTAAAATCAGCCGGTTTATTAAAATCTGCTAACGGAAGTTTCCAGGTTGTTGGCAGTAAATTCCAGAATGAGCTCCATCCGCCCACATAAGCAATTCCGATAAAGAATACTAAAAAGCCTGCGAGCATTAACATAAATCCCTGAACAAGATCGGTGAAGATAACTGCTGTTTGTCCTCCGAAAGTAATATAAGCTCCGGTAACAACTGCTGTTACAGTAACAACTCCCATCAGTGTAACATCAAAGTGCATCCCAAGAAAATTAAAAGCCGGCGGAAGCATCGGTTCAAGTGCTTTTGCCATTGTTAAAAAGCCAATTGCCGAGTAGCCAATCAGATACATCAATTGTAAAATAGTAACAAGGAATCTTGCACCCGGTGAAAATCTTTTTTCAAAATATTCGGGTATTGATCTTATCTTTGAATAAACAATAATCGGCAGCCATCCGAATAAAAAGAACGGAAGGAAAAACCAGTCGTTCATATACGTCATAGATGAAGAGAAACCGTATTGAAATCCTTTTGCCGAATATTTAACGAAGCTGTGACTGCTTACTCCCGTTGCAATGATTGATACTGCAATTATCCACCAGGTAAATCTTCTTCCGCCAAAAAAGAAATCGTTTGTATCTTTATTGTATCTTCCGAAGTAACTGCCGAATAAAAGAATTACAATGAAATAAATCAGAATTATTATCCAGTCTAAGCTGGTTCCGAGATCGTGTATGTTATTCATATAAGTTTACCAGTATAAAGCGGCAATGGTTAGAAGAAAATGAAGAGCCATATAATAGACAAATCCGAAAATCAGCATTTTAAACCAATAGAGATGTCTTTTATTTGATAAGTTCATTGATCCGGCTTTTTTGGTGATGATAAGCCCGATAATGAAGAAGATACCACCGACACCATAAAGATAAATATATGGCAGCCAGGTGTGTGAAAAAGGAGGCATTAAATATCCTGTAAAAATTCGACGGTAAAATAATTTCTAAAAATAAAAGAACATAATTATTTTTTTTTCTAATGTATCATTCAGCACATTATAAGATGTTTTTCGATAAAAAATATTGATAACACTCAGATTCGATGTTATGAATTGTTTATCGTTAAATGAAAAAGGGGAGTTTATTTTATTTGAGATTACTCATCTCAGAAACATTCGCCTATGGTGTTAATACCGAAAAAATCAGCGAATTGTGTTAAAATTTTTAAAGCAAATGTATCAGAAATTCCCGATTGTTATTTCTATCATCGCACCGGAAAAACTTCTTTTAGTATTTATGTTTCCAAAACCAGTAATACCTAAACTGAAATATTTGAGCGGCTCGATTTTAAAATATATTTCCAGAGGTAAACTTAGTTGTGAAATTTCTATGCTCTCATATAACCTGCTTTGAATATGCGTTCCGCGTTCAATTCCATTTAAATATCCAATGCCTGCTAAAAATCCAATTGTCATATTATGTGTCCGGTAAGGATAACCGTACAACACTGCAATCTCATAAAATTTCAAAGGAGGCTCATCAAAATTATAACCACCTGCACTAAATCGGAATTCATCTGCTTTTAAATATCTGATTGAAAAAATGTTCTGGTTGTACTCATAAGATATCCCAAACTTAAGAGTTGGTCCAAAATAGCATTTCCCAATACCTAAGTTTAACCAGTATTTGGTTATAGTATTGTTATCTGTAAGAACTTCGTCATCAGTCAAATTGGAGAAGTATTTGTCATTTACAGTTGAGTCGATACTTTTTATGTCATCATATTTATTTAAATAAGGATATTGTTGTATAATATAATCCGGTTTATTCTGAGCTAATGTCATATTTATAGTAATGACAAGAAAGTACAACATTAAATTTTTCATAAACTCCTCATATTTTTTATGTGCTGAATTTTGTAAATGGATTTATTAAACAAAACCAGTTAAGTGAAAATATTTTGATTGTTTCAATACCATTTCCTTTTCTCTTCGTGAGTAAGTATAAATACCCTGCACAAACCTGCGATCTATAAAAAGCAAATAAATAAAACACAAATACTAATTATTAAATAAACTGAAAATTATACTACAAATATTTTGCAACAAGATTTTGAATAAAATTATCCAATCCGGAAATTTCAATAATTTCCAGATGGTTACTCCATACACTACGAAATTGTTTTAAATACTCTTCTGAAACATACTCTCTGATAAACCTTGAATCTTCATTTATATTATTCTTATCAGCTTCATTCATTTTGGAATAAAATATTTGAGCGTTTTTACCAAATTCTATTGTTTCTTTTGGTAATGCCTTAAGCTCGGTTACAGATATTGCGGCTTTATTCATATCATCTATTTCTTTTATCCCAATAAGAAGCTCAATCTGAAAATCATCCGATGAAAAAAGATTATTTTTTTCAAGTGAACTTTTAAGTTTATTGATAAGTTCGTTTTCTAAATTAGAATACTCTGCATTATTTGCAAAAACAATAAAACTGACTTTGGATGTTTCTTTAGGTGGAGTTGACTGACTGAACAAAAAACAGTTGATTAAAAGCAAGAAAACGAGAATGGAGAAATTTCTTAAAGTAACCATAAACACCTCTCAAATAGTTAAATAATAAATTATAACATTTAGAGAAAAGGTAGAGAGTTACATTATTTTTTCCTTAAAAAATTATTCTAAGTAAATAATCAGCTACTGATAATTAGAAAATCTTGTTATTAAAAACAATGACAAAAAAAAACTAAAAATATATGGCAAATCTTAGAGCTTAAAATGCAAAATCCGAAAACGGTTTATCTTATTTTGCGGAGCTGTCAAGATGCCGGTCTCGTTATATGACGTTTTTAATTTCTATTTAATGAACAGGAAATTCTGGAAAGGTTCCTTCCATTAAACGCATTTATCCTAGCTGGTTTAAAATGTCTAAAGAGGATTTTGCAACTGCCAACATTATAACCTTCATTTCCTTTTCTGTCCAAGCTTCACATCTAGCATATATCGATGCAGCTTGAAGCATCATTGAAGCTTTTTTATTGCTTATAAAAATATTTTTACAATAATTTTTATTAATCGGCATGCAATAATTCGCTGCCGTTACCCTATCAATTCTGTTCATGCTTCCGGTGTCAGGCCTAATTTCAACGAAAGTGCCATCTGGTTTAAATACTTGAACTATTTTTGTTGCAAAATTTGAACCTTGCAAGAAAATAACATAAGGGAAATGCAATTCATCAAGCATATAATTTCTTATTTCGTTGATATTTTTATATACTCTTTCAATCGCATTACCTGCTACCATTAAATCCAGATCTTTATTCTTTCCAACAAGAATACCAGCTTGAATGTTTTCTATATCCTTGCCTTGGTATTTTGCTTCACTAACTAATATAATACGCGGTTTGCCTTTTTTATCAAATACCTCAATGATTCCACCATCAGGTTTTATTCTTGACTCTTTTACAAATAGGGTTTGCCCTAATCGAGAATCAATTGAACAAAGTTTTTGATTGATTTCTTGTTTGCTAATCCCGATTCTATAATTGAATTTATATTTTGGATATTTTTTCTTCAATTCAGCGAATACTTTTTTGCTCACGGCGCCAACTGAACTATCATGAGCTTGTGCAGATTTACCAAAGATGCCAGTTGCCCCTCCAGATTTAATATGTTGTATAGTAAGTCTTCCTGTTTGACCTTTCTTCATTCTGCCACTCTTTCTAAACTTTTAGCCAGTTTGTTGTTTTCAAAATCTATTTCTCTTAGCACTAAATTAATATCGATGTTTTTAAGTAATCTATATTTAGGCAAAAAAATATTTGATTCTATCTGCTTAATGTGCTTATCAAAATAGTTGTTCAATTTCTGATCTGAATCAACTAAAATAGAATGTCGCTGTTCTTCGATACAAACACGTCCAGTTGTTCCAGAACCTGCAAAAAAGTCCAAAACAGTGGAACCTTTGTAAGATAATGACTTAACAAACCGCTGTATAAGCTCAACTGGTTTTTGTGTTAGATGACCCACACGCTCTTTTGAGTTTCCATTTAATCTGTTTATTTCCCAAACATTGGTAGGATTTTTACCCTTTTCTATACTGGCAGGGTTAAGGCGTTTGTCTTTTTTGTAAAGTTCTTTGGTTTCTTCATCAAATGCTACTCTTACATTATCCAAATTAAAATAATATTTATTGGTTTTTGATAACCAGATAGCTTCCTCATGTCTGTTTGCAAAAAAACGGTGTGCACTCATTCCGTTTTTATAATACCAAATCACAAGGTTTGTAAAACGTAAATTCGTGTGATGCCTGATGTAGTGCATTATTTCTAACAAGTCCCCTTTTTTTAGATCTTGATATTGAAAGCCACCAAATATTACACAATTGCCAGTCTCTGATAATACACGAAAGATTTCGTCTAACCATTGTTTTGCCCAGTCTAGATAATTGTCAAATGTGTCCCAAATATCTAAATCAAGATTATATGGAGGATCAATTAATATTAATTGAATAGAATTATCGGGGAGCTTTTTTAGAAACTGAACTGCATCTTCTATAAATATTGCATGAATTGTTTTCTCTATTTTTTTATCATCTATTGAAGAACTGTGTTTTATACCATTTTTTTTCTGATTGTTAAGAGTTCTGTGTCCACTATTAAAATGCGATTTATTAGCCATACATTACCCTCGATTTAAAAATGGTTTAGCATATTTTTTTGCAACTATTAACATATTCTCAATTCTTTTTCATAAAGATAAAGATTATCTCTTTTAAAAGATACCCTTTCGCAAGCCATATATCGGCGTTGTGTATAACTTGCCGCCAATGAAAAGACTGTCCGGCTAAAGCAAAGACATTAATGTTCTGAAAAAATTTTACTAAACAGAACAAAACCGACCAAGTTAGCAGAAATGGAAGGACTACAATTAAAAATTATACAAATGCCGAATGCGAAAAGATTTTTGGTACGCTTGGTTTGTTATAGTGTGTCTTTCTTTTCAGATAATATTTTCTTTGCTTCTCTCAAATCAATTTTTGCGTGGTGTCCATGCTTCTCTAATAAATGGAGAAGATTAGAACCATTTAATAAAGTTAACGGCTTACCTTTCGCAAATTCATAAGTATCTGGCCCATAATCGGCAGTTGAAACTAGAATCCCTTTTGTTGCACCTTCATTCATAATCGTTCCATATAAATCTCTGACAGCAGAAACTCCAACTGTATTTGTATATCTTTTGGCTTGGATAACTATTTTACCACCACGAATTGGATCAGGATCAAAAGCAACAGCATCAACACCACCATCTCTGCTTGCTTGAGTGACTTTTACTTCACCACCATTTGATTGGAATTCTTTTTCAAACAATTCGCGTATTAAATGTTCAAAATCTTCCCAATCCATTGCAGCAAGATTAGTTGAGGTGTCTAATTGATTAGCGACTTCATAACTTTCAATAAATCTTTTATCAGCTTTGCTAATTTGAAGGATTGGTTGCACTGGGGTAATACTACTTAATTTACTACTAGCAACGCCTTTTAAGTTTTTAAAGCAAGTTTTAGGATCAACATTTGCTAAATCGATTTGTATAAATTCATTCTTCTTTACTTGAATACTCAGAATGCAATTATTTTCTTCTTTCCCTGTTGCTTTATTTATCGCTTTTATCCACCCATTAAAAGAAATTGCCTCAATTGCATTTGCAGAATCTGCTTCAAATAATTCGTGAATTGTGCGAAGTGTGATTTTATACATTGCGTCATCAAACATCTTAGTCTGTTGAGCTTCAGGTATGAAAAATTCTTTAAGTTCTTTTCTTGAAGCTATATACCTAACCTCTCTTATTTTTGGAAAAGATTCCATTGATGGAAGTTCATACTCAACAACAATAATTTTAGTGTCAGGATTATATTCTAATTCAAAATTCTTTGAAAAAGAATCCGGATATTCTGAATTGTTTAGAACCATTTCGCAATATTCAATAATAGATTCTAAATTATGAGATATGTATGAATCCTTTAATTCATCTATTTTTTTATTATAGTCTACTTGATCTTGTATAAAAGCTTCCTTTCTTTTTTCCCATGCAGATAGTTCTAATTCCCATTTTTTAATTTCACTTTCATAATCTAAATCTAATTGTGCATTAAATTTATTAACTAATGCTTTTTGTTTCTCCCATCCTGAAATAGCAGCCGTATATTTTTGTTCATAATCTTGAATCTTCTTTTCTTTTTTAGAACTAATAAGTTTTTCCCAAAATGAAAATGTTGGTGTAAATTCATTTGCTTCCTTACGAGGTTGTGGAGGATATTCTTTATAATCTTTCTTTTGTGGTTGTAAGGATGCGGCTTCAGGAAAATTGCTTTTCTTCTTTAGACTGTCCCAGTCTACAGTATCATCTATAGAAAGAGTTTTCAAAAGAAGATTTTCAATTTCTTCTAAAGCTGCTTGGGCTTGTTCGGTTCTTTCATTAGCTTCTTCTAAGTTACCCTCCCTTTCACTCAGATATTTTTTCTTTCGTGATATTATTTCCCATTTCTCAGCCCATTTTTGCGCTTGTAGATTCGCCTTATTTTCCAACATATAGGTATCAGGAGCTGAAATAATTTTATGCTCATTCAATCCTTCATGATACATTTCAACAGAATATTTAAGTATTCGTGTATGAGAAACATTGTAATGAACTTGAGCTTTTCCTATTTGTAATAAACTATCAGACATATATTCCTCAAATTATTTAAACACTATAATTTTTACTTATACCGAGTTTATAATCTTCAATCCGTTTATAATTTATAATTTATTCGATATTCCGTTTAACTATTTTTTCGTTTTTTCATTTCTGTAATTTACTGTAAGGCGTGCACCCACTTCATCGGATAGCTTTGTTTTATGGTTATTCTCCCCGCTGGTAAATTTTTTTAAGAAAATATTTTTAATACTGTCTGTCAAAAAAAGATTCCCATTAATTTCTCTCTAAAGCTAAGAAATTAAGTGGGAATCTTCAATGGTTTGCGGAAATGTAATTATTTGCTCATTAGCAAAATCAATTATTAAGGCTTCACAATCTCTCAATGCTAAAGTTGCTTTACAAGTCTTAAATTGCTTTACATTTCTTTTTCAGCAGTAAGCACTTTGTCTTTTACAAATTGTCCCTGGTCTATATGTTCTTGTGTAATATAAACAATTCCATCTTCATCGTGCGGCTCGCCATAAGTGCTGTGCACGGATTTCAATCCTCCCAGATATCTTCTTGCATCACATAAATAAACAAGATCACCCGGATCGGCAGCCATTTTAGCCATATCGTTTTTAGAAAAATACATCAGATCAGTATCTGATTCTTTAATTTTCCAGTTAACTTTTATGATTTCACCATCACGATCATTAACCTTTCTGCCTTTGAACATTTCTTTTGCTTTTGCGATACCCCAGACAGTTAATCCTTCTGTATGAGTTTTTTCAGAATATTTTGAATAATAGTTAGATGACAGAACAACAAGTACCAACATAATTGCACTTAAAAGTAACAAAACCGGTAATGATGCAAGATTAAAAAGTATTATCACAAATAATCCGCCTGATACAAAGGTTAATCCGCTCATCAGTGATTTGTGATTTGGTGTTGTTTTAATCCAATCAATTAATTTCTTCTGCTGCTTTCTTGTTACGGTTGTTAATACTCCAACCAGAACGCAGACAAATAAATTATATAAAGCACCGATATATGTATATGGATGCTGCGGATCGTAATCTGTACCGTGTGCAAAAACTTCAATCAACGGTCTTGGATAATACATCCCGAGTATCATCAATGCAACACCAACAACAAATGTGGCAATTACTGCTGCGTTAGTAAATTTTTTCCAGAATACTCCAAGAAAAATACCAACCACAAGCGGCGGAGTTAAAGTAGAATGAAAATATCCGTGTGCTTCATAGACAGTCGGGAAGGATTCAAACGGTATAACAGCCAGCACACCCATTACAGTAAAAATAACTGTTGCAATTCGTGCGGCATTTAATTCCTGTTTGTCTTCTTCTTTCAAGCTTCGAATTTTTTTGCTAAGCCATTTTTTTGCAGGTCTGTGAACATCATTAATGTAAATAGCGGCAGTTGCATTTAAAAGCGTATCAACAGTTGACATCAATGCAGCAGTTAAAGCTGCCATCACAAAACCGAAAACACCCGGCAGAGAAATTATATTTGCAACAACAACAAAAATATTATCCGGATTTGTATCCGGCGGAATAACATCAGGGTGCATAACGGAAATAGCTTTTCCGATCCATCCGGCATTTCCAACAACTATTGCACTGATAGGCAGCATAAAAAGTATATTAAACGTAGCAGCTTTTCGTCCCTCATCAACACTTTTAGTTGCCATAAAGCGCATTATCAATCCCATATTCATAAACAGGAAACCAACTGATCCCGCGATTCCATCCTGCCAGAATATTCCGACAAAGTTAAAACCGGGCGGATTGTTAAAATTTGCAAGTGGTAATTTCCAACTGGTTGGTAAAGCATTCCAGAATAATCCGAATCCGCCTATGTAATCGAGTCCCAGAAAAAACACAAGCATTCCAGCAAAGATCAAAATAAATCCCTGAAGGAGATCAGTAAAAATAACGGCAGTTTGTCCTCCGTAAGTAATATAGATACCTACGATCAGTGCAATTACAATTACCAATCCCATTAATGTAATGTTAAAATGCATTCCCAAAATTGTAAACTCAGGAGGCAGCAACGGTAAGATAGCTTTTCCCATCGTTAAAAAACCGATACCAACATATCCAATCATATAAAGTAACAGTAATAATGTAGCGAGAAATCTTGTTGATGGTGAAAATCTTTTTTCAAAATATTCGGGTATAGAACGTATTTTAGTATAAATTATTATCGGCAGCCATCCGAAGATGAAAAATGGTACAAAGAACCAATCGTTCATATATGTCATCGTAGATGAAAAGCCGGCTTCAAAACCTTTAGCAGAATATTTGATAAAGCTATGGCTTCCGACACCCGTTGCAACAATACTCATTGCAATAAGCCACCATTTAAAGCGTCTTCCTCCAAAAAAGAAGTCGGTTGTTGTTCTGTTATATTTACTGAAGTAAGAACCAAAAAGCATGATTGCAATAAAATAAACAACCATTACTATCCAATCGGTTGAAGTTCCTAGACTATGATGTGCGTTCATATTGTTTATTTGTTATTATGTGAGAAAAATTTAATGTCATAGATATAAAGCGGCAAGAATCAGCAAAGCATGAATTGCCATATAATAGAAGAATCCAAAGTAAGTTATTTTCCACCAGTATCTGTGTCGTTTCTTTTCAAAGTTAACGGCTTTTGATTTCTTAATAATTATCAATCCGCTGACAAAGAAAATTCCGCCAACACCGTAGAGATAAATAAAAGGCAGCCAGGTATTTTCAAATGAGGGCATATAAAATCCTAAATAATTTGTTAACAAATTTAGATTACAAATCAAATATGTTTCAACTGAATTGTTCTTTTAAAAATAATTAAGTTCAATTGTCTGCCTGTAAATATCAGTGACAATAGCTTAAAAGTATAAAGCCGCTATAATTAAAAAAGCATGTAAAAACATAAAAAAGAAAAATCCGCCGTAAAGAGCTCTTAACCAGAACCTGTGCTGTTTTTTCTTTTTGTTCAGTGCTTTTGTTTTCTTTACCAGATGCATACCGACAAAGAAAAATATACCTCCGACTCCATAAAGATAAATGTAAGGCAGCCATGTTTCAGAAAATGTTGGCATTACAATTCCTTTATAATCTTGATGGTTAAATATAAACTCATTAAAAAATAATACATAATTTTTATGCAAATAAATTTCTAATTAAGCAGAACCTCTAATGATTCAATAAAAATTTTCTTTATTTCTGTTGATTTGTCTTTTTCAATCAGTGATCCGAGATTAGTTGAAAAAAACATTCCCCAACTGTTCAATACTAAAAATGTTGGGAAAACAGGACTAACTTTTTTTATCCTTTGTGAATAATGATTTTTTAAAAATTGTTTAATCAGTTCAGTTTCTTTTGTTAAAAGCCAGGTGATAATTTCTTTTTCCTGTTCAAATGATTTATCGTTAAGAAAGTTTAACAGACTTTCGTGTATAAGCTTATTTGTTTCGGAGATAGATTCTTTTAGTGAAATGTAATTGTTTAATTTAGAAATAAGTTGTTCATCTTCTGCGGCGAAAACAGATTTTATAGTTTCAATAAAATTTTCACATTCCCATTTTAATGTTGCGAAATAAAGCTCATCTTTTGAAATGAAATAATGATAGATAGTTGCCTTACCGATTCTGATATCCCGTGCAACTTCATCAAGAGTTGTTTTTGCTAAACCGTGTCTTGCAAATCTTTTTGCAGCAGCCTTTATTATCTGTGATTTTCTTTCGTTGGGCATAATTACATTTCAGAATAAATTCTGAAAAACAATAATAAAATCATTTTGTTTACTCAAGGAAGATTGTCTTAGAATCTTAACTTGGAAATCATATTAAATAGCCGATGATTTTAGACATCTGACTAATTTTTCAGAAATCTTATAGCCAAAATAATAAAACCTGCTTTAACAATTAAGAATTTAACTGATTGTTTTGACTTTTGATTTTGCGGTTATAAATGGATTTATCAAACTGCTGATTAGAAATACAAGAATACATCCGATAACATTATACCATAAAAACGGAATATCGGTGAAAAAGTAAGAATATAAAACCACCAACTCAGAAATTATTGCAGCGATAAAAACTGAATGTCCTGTGATTTTTTTTGTATAAAAAGCGGTCAGAAAAATTCCAAGAATTGTTCCATAAACAAGTGAGCCTAAAATATTAACTGCTTCGATAAGTGAACCAAGTTCGTTTGCAAATAAAGCGAAAATGATAGCATAAAATCCCCATCCGACAGTAGCAATTTTTGAAAATCTGAGATAATGTTGATCGCTGCCGTTTTTATAGATCAATCTTTTATAAATATCAACCATTGTAGTTGAAGAAAGTGAATTCAGTTCTGCAGATGTTGATGACATTGAAGCCGCAAGTATAGCAGCTAATAATAAACCGATTAAACCAACCGGGAGATAATTAACTATGTATGTTATAAAAATATAATTTGTATCGTTTAAATCTGCAGATGGATTATTTTGCTTGATCAATGATTTTGCTTCATCCCTGATTTCATTGCCTTTCTGCTCAAGCGCTAAAAGCCTTTTCTGATAATCTGATTCTGAAATTGAATTTTTATTTATCATTTCAGAAATAAGATTTTTTTTCTCCTGATGAATCAGACCGTATTCTTTTTCAAGGTTGATGTATTGTTCGGAATAATTTCCGCTTTTAACATTATTTGTTTCTACCGGATTAAAAAAGAGCGGGGGAGTGACAAATTGGAAAAAAACAAAAACCATCGCGCCGATAAATAAAATTATAAACTGCATCGGAACTTTTACTAATCCGTTTACAAGCAGTCCCATTCTGCTTTGAGTAATATTTTTTGCAGCAAGATATCTTGCAACCTGTGATTGATCAGTTCCGAAATAACTGAGCATTAAAAATGTTCCACCAATTAAACCTGACCAGAATGTATAACGATCGCTTAAGTTAAATGAAAAATCAATCGCGTTAAGTTTACCCATCTTTCCTGCAATATGTGTAGCATCAATAAAGGAAATATCTTTCGATAAAAACGCAATTATCATAAAAAAGGCTGCAAACATACCGACGGTTATAATTATCATTTGAAAAATATGAGTTTTGTTTACTGCATTACTTCCGCCGATAGTTGTGTAAAGAATTACAAGAAATCCCATCAGAATAATCGTAGTATGAATATCCCAACCGAGTATAACTGATAAAATTAAAGCAGGTGCATAAATTGTAAATCCAGCAGCGAGTCCTCTTTGAGTTAAAAACAAAATACTGCCGAGCACTCTGTTTTTTAAATCAAACCGTTTTTCAAGATATTCATAAGCAGTAAAAACATTTAATTTGCTGTAAACAGGAACTGCTGTAATTGAAAGAATTATCATTGCGATTGGCAATCCGATATAGAACTGAACGAATCTCATTCCATCAACATAAGCCTGTCCCGGAGTTGATAAGAAGGTGATTGCACTTGCCTGAGTTGCCATAATTGATAATGCAACTACCCACCACGAACTGGTTTTACCTGCTCTTAAATATTCGTCAACATTTTTGGTTTTGTGAGTTTTCCAAATTCCGAACAGAACAATAAATCCGGTAAATCCACAAAGGACAATCCAATCAATTGTGCTCAACTAAATGCCTTTGTAAAAAGATAGAAAAGTGCAATGAGAATTATTAATTCAATTAAGACAAGCGAATAAATCTTTTTCCACGATCCTAAAAACGGAGGAGTATCTTCTACTTGTTTGTTTTGTTCCGGCATTAAATTCCCGAATGAAGAATGTTGATAAATAATTTAATTGCACCTTCAACTCCTGCAGGAATTTCTCTGAAGAATGATAAACCTGTGTAAACGAAGGTTCCTTTGCCATATTTAGTATATAATAATGAGCTTAGCTTTTCACTTTCACCATTATCATTCATTGACAAAAGCGTTTCATATTTACTATCCCATTCATTTGGGAAATATAAACCTCTTTCCTGTATCCATCCTTTAAAATCATCTTCAGTTATTTTATATGGAAAGTTAAAGACTTTATGATCTTTATTCAGAATTTTAACCGGACTGTTTTCATCTGTAACTCTGTCGTGAGAAATTTTAAACGGATAAATGCCGGGATTTAAAATAAGTTGTGCGGTTGTATTATACTGCGAAATCAATGTCCCGCCGTTTTCAACGTATTTAAACAATTCTTTTTGAAATGCCGAAAGCTCATCTCTTGTATTATATGCTCTTATTCCCGTTATTATAACATCATATTGTTCCAGTTGATTTTGACTGAATTGTTTATCATCAAATACCACAACATCAAATCCGAGATCGCTTAGAAAATCAGGAATCAAGTCACCTGAACCGGGAATATATCCGATTTTCTTTAACTTGCTTTTTGTAAGATCATAAGATTGCAAAACAGCTTTGGATTCCTGAAAAATTGTTTGAGGCATTATATGTTTGTATTGCTTGCGGATAATCTTTTTGGAGTATTCTTTGCCGTCAATTAATACTTTAGCAATTATTTCAGATTTATCTGATGACTGTGACGGAGTAACTTTTATGAAATAATCTTTTTTCTGATTCTTTTTCATATCAGAAAAATCAATTGTTGCAGGCTCTATCTTCCAGCTATTATTTACGTTAAAGAGAATCTTTCCTGAAAGATTATCTTTAAATGATTGAACAGTAACTTTAATATCTTTTGATGAATGACCGTTGAAGAAATAAAGATCTTTTTCTATGTTGATTACAGCAGGCGGTGCAATTTTAACCTGAGAATATAATTCACCGTCAACCGGATCGGTAATTCGTTTATATAATGGAACTGAAAAGTCAATCGTTTCTCCGTAAATCTCAACTGTAAAATTACAAGTAAACGGAGCTTTGGATTCAGGTAATCCAATTAATGTTTGATCATCAACAACAAAATTTCCTGCTTCGCGCTCTTTTCTTAACCAGTATGGATTTGATATATTTACATCATCAGGAATTTGAATATCAAAATCATAGCTGAACATTTCGCCTTTTTTCAAAGGAGTATTTTCATCTTTATGGAATTCATCATTTATAGAAATGTTTTTTAGAATAAAATTTTCGGCGCTTCTGTTAACTATTGATGTTTTAACTTTTATCTGATCACCGAGTGCATAATATTCATCGTTACTTATAGCTTCAATCCATATTCCTGCACAGGAACGAATTAATTCTCTTACTTCTGCAATCTTAACTCTCTTCCAATATTCGTCTTTTAGATTTTTAATTTTTGTGTAAATAGGAATAAGGTCAGAAATTAATGCAGAAGGATTTTCAGCATCATATTCATTGATTGCTTTATTGATTAATTTTTCTATTTCATCTCCGCCTTCAATCCGTTTCCAGGAAAGCTCAATTCCTTCGAACAAATCCTGTTTCACTGAATCACCTTTTAACAGAACAAAATAATTAAGCATATTATTTCTTGTAGCAGATGAACCAAATCCCTGGCTCTTATGCATTGATCTGCTTAGAGCAGAAATTTCAGTATATGATTTTCCGAGCAGAGGATTATATTCACCTACATTTATAACAGGAAGTTTTGTCAGATCAATTTTTTTATTTTCTAAAGTCTGAGGCCAGGCATTCCAGAAGATTCTTTTTGGCTGCCAGGTTGAAACATATTTAAGTTGTTCGGGAAAAGCGTTTGGATTGTTAGCTAAATCAAATGCTTCGGAAGCAAGAATTGCAGATGCAGTATGATGACCGTGTCCTCCTTCGCCTGTTGTTGGAAATCTTGCAATGATCACATCAGGTCTGAACTTTCTGACTATCCATACAACATCGCTTAATATTTTATTCTTATTCCAGATTTTAAAAGCTTCATCAGGGGATTTTGAATAACCAAAATCTAGTGCCCGTGTAAAAAACTGCTCGCCGCCATCAATTTTTCTTGCTTCGAGTAATTCCTGTGTTCTTATAACTCCAAGCTGTTCTGATTGCTCCGATCCGATAAGATTTTGTCCACCATCGCCACGAGTAATTGAAAGATAGGCAGTTCTTAACATTTTGCCTTTTGCAAGATATGAGATAACCGCAGTGTTTTCATCATCAGGATGTGCACCTATGAACAAAGCACTTCCAAGGACATTTAGTTTATTTAAAGCCAGTCTTATTTCAGATGAGTTTAAGTTGGGGTTTGGTTGTGAGTAAATTGATATTAATGTAGCCATACAAAAAATTGCAATCAGTTTTAATTTCATAAATCCGGTAGTTATTAAATAGATAAAATTTTAATTCGATTATAATTTAATTGACAGAATTATCCAAGATAAAAAATCACAAATTGATTTTTGATGATTTTATCTTTGCAAAGTGCTCTTTGAATACTGTTGTCATCCTGAGCGGAGTCGAAGGATGACATTCTCTTTTCTTGCGTTAATATTCTTTCAATCAAGTCACACATCGAAAGGCTCAGTTTTATCAGCCTCTGGCTGAGTGACAATGGTTTTCATAATTTGTTCATTTTGTTTGTCAGTCTGGATATTATGACAATGTCGAGCTGTTTTTAATCTATTTGGATTTATAGATTTATAATTTTTTATATAAGCACAGCCAGAGTTAATAACGGCACAAATTATTTTTAACAGTTTATTTTCAATATTGTTTAATATTAGTCCTCTTGTCATCCTGAGCGGAGTCGAAGGATGACATTCTCATAATAATATTTTAATAGGGTCACACTTCGATAGGCTCAGTGTGACAGTGGTTTTTATAATTTATTAATATTATTTGTCAGTCTGAGCTTGTCGAAGACGGTAATAACAAGAGAAATAATTTCCCATTTATTACATCGTCAATTTACACTTATATATTATGCTAATTTTTTAGATTGGTTATTATTGTAATCTTCTTTGTCATCCTGAGCGAAGTCGAAGGATGAGATTCTCTTTTTTTGCGCTAATATTTTTTCAATCAAGTCACACTTCGACAGGCTCAGTGTGACAGTGGTTTTTATAGTTTATTAATATTATTTGTCAGTCTGAGTTAATCGAAGACGTTAATAACAAGAAAAATCATTTTTAATTATTATTCAATTTAGCCCCTAAAACAACTCCGCATATTCATTAAAAGCTTAATTTTATTTATTTTCACGACTGAATAACAAAAAAATCTTATGACTGTAAACATTAATCGTATAAAAATAGGCGATAACAATCCTTTTGTTTTAATTGCCGGACCTTGCGTTGTTGAAAATGAAAAAATGATACTGGAAACAGCCGAGGCAATCGCTAAAATTACTAATGAACTTAAGATCCCGTTTATTTTCAAATCAAGTTTTAAAAAAGCAAACAGAACAAACTTAAAATCATTTACAGGTTTAGGTGATAAAGAATCAATTACAATTCTGAAAAAAGTAAAAGATGATTTTAACCTTCCGGTTCTTACAGATATCCATAAAGAATCGGATGTTGATCTGGTTGGTGATTCAGCAGATGTTCTTCAGATACCGGCTTTTCTTTCAAGACAAACTGATTTGCTAATTGCTGCAGGAAATTCAGGTAAAGTTGTAAACATAAAAAAAGGACAATTCCTTGCACCAGAAGACATGAAACACGCTGTTGATAAAGTTGCTTCAACAGGTAACAATAAAATTCTGCTTACAGAACGAGGAACTACTTTTGGATATCACAATCTTGTTGTAGATATGCGTTCATTAGTTATAATGAGAGAACTTGGTTATCCGGTTGTAATGGATGCAACACACGCAGTTCAGCTCCCAAGTAAAGATTTAGTAAGTGGTGGTCAGCCGAAGTTTATTAAACCGCTTGCCCGTGCTGCAGCGGCAGTTGGCATTGATGCAATATTTCTTGAAGTTCATCCGGACCCTAAAAATGCAATGAGCGATGCTGCAAGTCAGCTTCCACTTAATGAGTTAAAACCTTTATTGATTGATTTATTAAAAATTGATCGCTTAATTAAAAATTACTAATAACACTCAGGTAATCAGTTTTGAATGATATTATAAAACATGGTAAAGAAGTAATACGAATTGAAGCATCAGCAATTGCTGATCTTGAACAAAGTATTAACGGTGATTTTGTTAATGCTGTTGAAACAATACTTAATTCAACCGGAAGAGTTGTTTTTACAGGAATGGGTAAATCCGGATTAATAGCAAGAAAAATAGTTGCAACTCTTAACTCAACAGGAACAGCAGCAATTTTTTTACATCCAACTGATGCATTGCATGGTGATCTTGGAATGGTAAGAAGTGAAGATGTTGTAATTTTAATTTCCAAAAGCGGAAATACTGAAGAGATATCCAATCTGCTTCCGATGCTTAAGAGATTAAATGTTAAAATGATTGCAATGTGCGGCAACAAAGAATCCAAACTTGCTCAGGAGTGCGACATCTTTTTAAGCATTGCAGTAAAAGAAGAAGCCTGTCCTTATGATCTTGCTCCAACCGCTTCAACAACTGTAACTCTAGCCCTTGGCGATGCACTTGCAGTATCATTACTTAAAAAAAGAAATTTTACTCCAAAAGATTTTGCATTTCTTCATCCGGGCGGAAGCCTTGGTAAAAGGCTTTCACTGAAAATTAAAGAAGTGATGATTACAGGTGATCGCATTCCTATTGTTAATAAAGATACTTCAATCAAAGATGTAATATTTGAGATAACAAGCAAACGATTGGGAACAACTTGTGTCGTTGATAATTCTAATAAGTTGGTTGGGATAATTACAGATGGTGACTTGAGAAGACTTCTTGAAAAAACTCTGAATATCAGTGGACTATTAGCAAAAGATGTAATGACTAAAAAGCCAAAAGTTCTTAATGAAGAATATCTCGCTTCATTTGCACTTCAGCAGATGGAAAATTTTAAAATTACCAGCCTTGTTATTATTGATGATCAAAAGCATCCAATTGGAATTATTCATCTTCACGACCTTATAAACCTTGGATTACAGAACAGATGAAGTATTTTTTATTCTTTATCTCAGTTCTAATAATGTTTCAATATTGTTCTTCTAAAAGAGTTAAACCTTCTGTTGATATCAATCTTAACACACAGGAACTGCCTTCACAAGAAAGCTGGAATGCAGTTGTAACTTTTTCAGATTCAGGAAAAACTAAAGCAATTCTGTGGGCAGGACATCTTAGAAAGTATGATGAGAAAAGAGAAACTTATCTGGATCAAAATATCAAAGTAGATTTTTATAATGATGAAGAAGTAAAAACATCTACACTTACTTCTAAAAATGGAAGGGTGGATGAAACAACAAATAATCTTTTTGCTATCGATAGCGTGGTTGTTTACAGCGATAGTGTTACAATTCATACTGAAGAAATGATGTGGAGAAATAAAGATCGTAAAATTGTATCTGATAAGTTTGTAACTGTAATTTCCCCTCAGGAAAAAATTGAAGGCTATGGCTTTGAGTCTGATCAGAATCTGAAAAATTATGTTATCTATAAAATAACTTATGTTACAAGAGCGGATACGATAAAATGAAATCGCTCCTAACATTGCTCTGTATTTTTCTTTTGTCGGTTTTTTCTTTGCCACAACAAAGCAAGCTGATTACTGTAATTGGCGATTCACTTGTTGGGCGAATGGTAAATGGAGAATCTACACGAGAAGTTTATGGAAATGTTGTTTTAACTCAAGGCGAAGTAAGAATAACCTGTAATAAGGCAATTCAATATATTTCCAGAAACGAAGCTGAATTGATTGGAAATGTTGTTGCTACCAAGGATACTTTAACAATTAAAACTCCCAAAGGATATTATTTCGGGAATCTTGAAAAAACAAGAAGCACCTCCGGTGTTTATCTGGATGATAAGAAAGTTATTCTAACTGCTGACAGCGGCGAATATTATTTTAATGAAGATCGTGCTTTTTTTGAATCAAGAGTTAAGCTTTATGATACAACAACAACTTTAACATCAAATGAATTAACATATTACCAGCAACAAAACAGAGCAATAGCCGTTGGAGATGTTCTGATATTTGACGGCGAAAATCAAATATACGCTGATACGCTTGAGCATTTTAGAAATACAAAAATTACTTTTGCTTTCAGTAATGTTAGATTAGTTAATCTGAAAAATAATTCCGAGATTTTTGGTGAACATCTTGAAGATTACAGACAGCGGGGATATTCGCTAATTGATCGCAATCCGTTATTTATTCAGGTTGATACAACTTATACTCATAATGAAGATAAAACAGAAAATATTAAGCTTGATACTTTATTTATCAAATCAAGGGTAATGGAAGCATACCGCGATTCGGCTGAAAGATTTTTAGCGATTGATTCTGTGAAAATTTTAAAAGAAGATTTTGCCTCTGTAAATGATCTGACAATATTTTATCGTAATGAGGAAAGAATAGTAACAAGTAAAATTAATTCTATCTCTGTTCAGCCTGTTTTATGGAATGAAAATTCTCAGTTGACTGGTGATTCAATAACGATTTATCTTGTAGATAATAAGATAAAGCAGCTTGATGTTGATGGCAGTTCGTTTATGCTTTCACAAAATGAGAATTATCTTGAAAGATATGACCAGACATCAAGTGCACAGATAAAATTATTTTTTAATGAAAGTAAAATTGTTAGAGCTGAGTTTTACGGAAATGTATTTTCAATTTATTACATGTTTGATGGTGAAACTGCAAATGGGCTTACTAAATCCAATTCAGCTTCTACTACAGTAATTTTTGAAAACAATGAAGTAACAGAAGTTAAGCTTTATAAAAACCCTGCAAGCGAGTATTATCCTGAAAAGGATGTTGAAGGAAATGAAAAAGAATATTTGCTGCCGCGATTTGTTGTCTATAAAAATAAACCGACAAAAACTGAAATGTATAATCTTCTGAATAAATATAGATAAATATTATGAGCACTACATTAAGAAGCGAAGATCTTGTAAAGATTTACAAAAAAAGAGCAGTTGTAAATAAAGCATCTGTTAAAGTTTCTAAAGGAGAGATTGTCGGATTGCTTGGTCCGAATGGAGCTGGCAAGACTACAACTTTTTATATGATTACAGGAATGATTAAACCTGAATCGGGTAAGGTTTTTCTGGATGAAACAGATATTACGAAAATACCGATGTATAAAAGAGCAAGAATGGGTATAGGTTATCTTCCACAGGAGGCATCAATCTTCAGAACTTTATCTGTTGAAAATAATTTATTAGCTGTTCTTGAAATGACAAAGCTGGATGCAAAACAACGCAAAGAAAAATGTGAAAAATTACTTGAAGAACTTTCGATAACTCATATCAGAAAAAGTCTTGGATTTCAACTAAGCGGCGGTGAAAGAAGAAGAACCGAAATAGCCCGCGCTCTTGCTACCGATCCAAGTTTTATTTTACTGGATGAACCTTTTGCCGGAGTTGACCCTATTGCTGTAGAAGATATAATGAATATTGTTTCGAATCTTAAAAACAGGGGAATAGGAGTTTTGGTTACTGATCATAATGTTCACGAAACATTAAGCATTGTTGATAAGGCTTATATTCTAATCAATGGAGTAATCTTTAAGCAGGGGAGTGCAGATGAACTTGCAAACGATGAAGAAGTAAGGAAATTATATCTCGGTGAAAAATTTAAGCTTGACAGATATTCCTGATAGGTTCTATTGATAGCTTAAAAATTATCTTATCTGTCAAGAATATAATCAGAAATACTTCTTATCTGATCTTGGTTATCATTTCTTCTGCTCTCTTAAGTGAATCTAATTTACCAACATCCATCCACTTAATATCATTGCAGATGTAAGCCAGAATATCTTCTCTTTGAGCCAGCAATAAGTAAGCTTTTATTACTGAGAACACTTTTTCTTCAGGAAACTTTTTAATCAGCTCAGGATTTATAATATGAATTCCATTAAAAGCCAATTGCTCATAATTCTTATTCTCTCTGACAATTATTTTCTCATTCTTTTTTACATCTTCCCATCCGCATAAAATATTTTCATCATTAAATAACAGATAACGGCTGCTTATTCTTTTGCTGACAACAAGTGAAGCCAGCGAATCATCTGATAAATGATAATTATAAAATTCATTCAGATCTAGGTTTGATATTATATCAACATTATGAATCAGAACCGGAAGATTATCAAAATACTGTAATGCATTTTTAATTCCGCCGCCGGTATCCAGTAAAAGATCTGATTCATCGGAAATAAAAATATCTGCAGCTAAAGTGTTTGATTCTAAAAAATTCTTAACCTTATCTGCGTGATGGTGAACATTAATTACGATCTTATTAAATCCGTATTCAATCAGATTCCTGATAGCAATTTCGAGTAAAGTTCTTCCGGAAATTTCGATAAGGGCTTTTGGAGTCTCATCTGTTAATGGCTTTAATCTTGTTCCAAGTCCTGCTGCTAAAATCATTGCCTGCATTATCTTATCACCTCCTCTTTAATTCCTTGTTCAATATGTGAGAGAAAAACATTAATATCATATTTATTCTTAAGATACTCATATAGTTTGTCTGCACAATAAACTGATCTATGTTGACCTCCGGTGCATCCAAAGTTAACCATTAAATTTTTAAAACCAAGTTCTAAATATTTCTCTATCGTAGAATCAACCAGTTTATAAACGTTATCCATAAATTCATCAACATTAGAGTTGTTTATCAAAAACCTTATTACATCGGGATGTCTTCCGCTCAATAATTTATATTCCAGATGTCTTCCCGGATTGTTTAATCCGCGGCAATCAAATACAAATCCGCCGCCGTTATCAGCAAGATCAATCGGAATCTCGCGTTTATAAGAAAAACTAGTTATAGTTACAGAAAGTTTATCATTTGGTAAAAATCTTTCTTCATAAATATTAAACTCATCTGATGAAATAATATTTCTGAATACTTCGTGTAAATGCGGTATTCCAAAATCAAGCTTTCCGCGTTGAAGCAGATACTTAAGATTTTTTCTTGCTGGTAAAATACTTTTTATAAGATGAACTTTTTTCTCAAATAATCCTCTGAAACCATAAGCGCCCATTGCCTGCATAATTCTTAAAAGCACAAATGCATAAAAAGATTTTATAAATTCATTTCTGTCATAACCATAATCAGATTCAAGTTTATCGAGATAATGATTTAATAATTCCTCTCTCAGATATTGCGGAATTTCTGCTTTAGCATCATACAATAGGGAAGCGACATCATATTGTAATGCTCCTTTTCTTCCACCCTGATAATCAATAAAATATAATTGATCATCTTTAATCATTAAGTTACGTGATTGAAAATCCCTGTATAAGAAATTATCAGTGTTAACTGAAGAAACAAAATCAGCAAACTTCTTAAAATCGTTTTCCAGCAGCTGTTCATCAAAAGCGATTCTTCCAAGTTTAAGAAAATTATATTTAAAATAATTTAAGTCCCATACAATCGATTGAAGATCAAATTTTGATCGTGGATAACAATAATTATAATCAATAGACTTGTCCGCCACTATTTGAAACTTCAGTAATTGTTCTAACGCTTTTTTGTAGAGCTCAATGAGCTGCGGTGCAGCTTTGTAATCGTGTTTATTTGCATGAATAAGTGAATAAAGTGTTGTATCTCCAAGATCATTTAAAAGATAAACATCTTTATCAAGGTCTTCATAAAGCACTTTGGGAACATTTAAGTTTAACTTATTAAATGTTTTGGTAAAAGATAAAAATGCTTCGTTCTCTTTTCTGTCTTCGTTTATTACTCCGATAACAGTATCGCCATTGTATGACACTCTGTAATATTCTCTGTAAGATGCAGTTTGAGGAAGCTTATGAATGAAATCAGCTTTTTTACCGTACCAGTTTTTAAATGTTTCTCTGATCAGATCTAGTTTCAGATGATTAGCGATCATATTTAAAATCTTTCTTCAATAATCCGTATGAATAGTGGGATATAAATTTTCCGTTTTTAAAAATACTTTCCGGATGATTTCCTTCCTGAATAAAGCCGCACTTTATAAGTACTTTTTTTGAGGCTTCATTTCCTTCAAATACTTTTGCAGTCAGTTTGTTAAAATTATATTTTGTAAAAAGAAAGTTACAAAATGTTTTCACTGCTTCAGTTGTAATCCCTTTGTTCCAGAATTCTTTTCCAAGCCAGAAACCAATTTCAGCAGTAAATCTCTGAACATTAGAATAAGGAGTCGCACTAATTCCACCAATAACCTCATCATTATTTGCAATTGCAAAAAGCAAATTAGTATTCTGTTCTTGAACAAATTTAATCCAGATTTCTGCATCTTGAATCGTATAAGGATATGGAAATCTGTCATCAAGATATTTTGAGATATCCGGATCATTAGCGTTTTTGCTCAATGATTTAACATCATCTGTTTTATAAGATCTGATTTTGTATCCATTAAAAGTCAATTCCATAATTACCAGTTGCCTCCGGGTCCGCCATATGCACCTTGATCATTTCTGCTTCCATTGAAATCATTAAATACAGGGTCCGGATTACCAGCATCTTTGCAGGGAGATAAGTAATAAAGCGTTAAATAATCCTGATCAAAAAATAACGGATCCATATTTCCAAAAGCAAAAAAATTATATTGTTCTGTTAATGTTGAACTATCCTGTGAAACGTATGTAAAATGGTTCAGATTATTCCTGGAATAATTTTTAAAAAAAATATTGTTTTGAATATTGGTCTTAACAGGATTGTCAATAAGAACTCCACCACATCTGTTATAACCGTAATTATTATAAAAAGTATTGTTGATAATTTTTATATCAGAGTGTTCAGCATAAATAGCACCAATGTAATAAACAGCATGGTTATCTCTGAAAACATTATTTATAATTTGTACGGTTGAATTAAGTATTCCCAGAGCACCTGCAACGTATGCAGAATTCTGATAGAAAAAAGAATGAAAAATATCTGCTTCTGAATTAACGATTAAAATACTTGCCTCATTTCCAATTGAATCAGCGTTCACATCTTTAATATCTAAAAAATCTATTTTAGCTTTTTTATCAGCATCGATAATATTTATTCCTCTCCATTTTTTGTTTTTATCGTAAGCAGCAAAAAAGATATTATATGTTCTTGAACCCGATATATTTAGTTCACCTTTTACAATCAGTTTTGTTCCTTCTGAGAAAAAGATTTCAACACCGGGATTAATTTTTAATGATTTTCCTGAATCCACAATTATATCTTCTGTAACTAAAAAAGGAGAATCAGATAAATTTAATTCGCCGGAAATACTGCCGTTGATTTCCTTAAAAAAACCGCTTACTCCTGGGTCATTAATTCCTGAATATTGCTCCCTGTCCGAACATCCAAATAGAAATAGTAAGCATAGGATAAAATTTAATATTATATTTTTCATAATCAGTAAAAGACTTTACTAATTTACTATATTTATATTAATAAATTTACATCAATTTTAAATGAAAAAATTTTCGATTATTATCTTATTGATCATTTTAATCCGGGTAAATATTTATCCCCAGATTAAATGTACGTTTATTGTTTATACAGAGAATTTGAACGATAGCTCTGCCGTTTATATAACTGGTAATAATCAGTTGCTTGGCAATTGGGACCCATCTTTAATTCAGCTATACAGGATAAATGATAGTACCTGGACTCGTGAATTTGAATTTGAAAAGTATCAAAAGCTTGAATTTAAATTTACACTAGGTAGTTGGGAATTGGAGGCACTGAACTCCGAAGGTAAAAAACTTTCAAACATCAGAAGTACAATCGTTAATGATACTGTATTATCTTTTAAATTCAGTAATTGGGGGAAAGAACATAGTTTCTTTAAGGGAAAAGTTACTGGTGATGTCCGATACCATAAAAATTTTTCAGGAACAGAAGATATTCTTCCAAGGGATATTATTGTATGGCTTCCGCCATCTTATGACTCATTAACGAATAAGCGATACCCGGTTTTATACATGAATGATGGACAAAATATAATTGATCCGCTTACATCCTCTTTCGGTATTGATTGGCAGATAGATGAATCTGCTGATAGTTTAATTAAAAATAAACTGATAACTGAATTGATTATAGTCGGTATTTATAATACAAATAAAAGAAATCTCGAATACAGTAACACTTCTTTAGGTATTGCTTATATGAACTTTATTATAAATTATCTAAAGCCTTTTATTGATATAAGTTATAGGACATTAGATGATCGAGATAATACTGCTATTTGTGGTTCATCACTTGGTGGATTAATCTCGTTTATGCTTGTTTGGAATTATGATTCCGTATTCTCAAAAGCAGCTTGTTTTTCTCCTGCGTTTAAGATTGAGCAATTTGATTATGTTGCTCCCGTAGAAAATTATCAGGGAGCAAAGAAAGATATAAAACTTTATATTGATAATGGCGGAAAAGGAGTTGATGAGAAATTACAGCCTGGGATTGATGAAATGCTTGATGTTCTATTAAAAAAGAGATATGAACTGGGCAAGGATATCTTGTGGATAAAAGATTACGATGCAGAACATTCCGAATCTGCCTGGGCAAAGAGAGTTCCGGCAATGTTAAAGTTTCTTTTTCCTGCTGAAAATTAATTTTTCTTTTCAAAATGCTGATAATCTTTGGAACTTCTCCAGGTTCCGCCCCATTGCCAGCCGCGCTTTTTAAATTCCTGAACGATTCTTGAATTTTTTAATATCGTACCTGCTGCTTTAATATCATATTTCGCATTTGAAGGTTGAATTAAATTTCGTTTTATGTGAGGATTTTGAATTGGATTAATATCAATTGCTAATCCGTATGAATGAAATGATAAGACCTTTTGTCCTTTAACTTTCCTGTAATTAAATGCTGATGTATTGTTATCATTCATTGATGCTTCATCCGACCAATGATATTTTACAACAGGTATCACCTTGCTGATAGGAAATTTTATTTCTTTAATTATCTCAAAAATTTCTTTAATATCTTTTTCGGCTCTCTTATGTAATACAATTTGTCCTCTGTGCAGTTTATCATCAAAGGAATAATATTCTACATTTAACAATACTAGATTTCTAGTAATCTCTTTGGGTATTTCTTTTCCTGAGATTGCTTCTTCAAATGAATAATTGCAGTCAAGAATTACTTCTTCTTCATTCTGTAAGGTTTGAGCATTAACACGCAAACAACAAATCAGAAACAATAATGTAATTATTGGATTAATCCGCATTTTCATATTTATAATTATCTATGATTTTTTTACATAAATAGATATATTCGACCCTCAATTTAAAGGAAATTTTATGAAAAGTATTCTCATTGTTCTTCTAAGTGCCGTTTTTATTTATGGCTGTTCAGGTGATCATAAGTTTATTACCCTTGAATCAGGACTAAAATATTTTGATAATAATACAGGTACTGGTGAGGCAGCAAAAAATGGTGATCTGATTGAAATTAATTTTCAAGGATGGTTAATTAAAGATTCTTCAAATTTAGGGGATGATTGGTCTGTTGATACTACTAAAAATATTAATATGTTTGCTAACTCTTATGTAATGGGTGAGCCTGTAAAGTTTATACTTGGTTCAGACTCTTTTATAAAAGGTTCTGAGGAAGGTATGGTTGGAATGATGCCCGGTGGAAAAAGAACTATAATTATTCCTTCGAAACTTGCTTACGGTGAAAATGGAATGGGACCAATTCCTCCTAACACTAATTTAAAAGTTGTAGTAGAATTGCTTTCAGCAAGAGAGGTACCTGCTGTTAAAATGTGGGATGTTGATTCAACTTTGTTAAAAACTACTAAGAGTGGATTGAAGTATGCCATACTTACAGAAGGAACCGGAGAAAATGTAAAGTCAAACGAAACTGTTGTTGTTCATTATAGTGGATTTTTATTAGACGGAACAAAGTTCGATTCAAGTGTTGAACGTGATGAACCAATTACTTTTGTAGCAGGTGTTGGACAAGTAATTCCGGGCTGGGATGAAGGTTTACTTCTTCTTAAAAAAGGCAGTAAAGCAAGATTTGTTATACCTCCAGATCTCGCTTATGGTGAACGGAATATTGGAAAGATTCCGCCAAACTCAACTTTAATATTTGATGTTGAATTGATAGATATTCTTTCTCCACAAGGTCAGCAATAAAGTATATCAGTGAATCAGATAAATTATTTGTGATTATAAGGTAAGAATTTTTTATGCTTTTGTGTCACCCTGAGCTGAGCGAAGGGTGACTAAATTATCACTGCCAGCTTTTGATAGAAATTTCATTTTAGTTCTGACTATAGCTCAAATCTGTAATAGATTAAACGCAAAAATCATTTCTTTATACAATACCAAAATTATATATAATACATCATCAGATTCAGAGCTTGTCTGTAATATCCGCTTCCGAATAAATTCAGATGATTTAGAACGTGATAGAGTTTATAAATATTTTCTCTGTAATGATAGCCATCATCAAATGGAAATATTTCATTATAGGAATAATAGAATACAGGATCAAAGCCCCCGAATAATTTTGTCATAGCTAGATCAGCTTCACGGTTACCATAATAAACAGCAGGATCAATTAAGCACGCATTACCGGTTTCATCTGTGATAAAATTTCCGCTCCAAAGATCGCCGTGAAGCAGAGAGGGAATACCTAAATCATTTCCCAATATTTTACAAATCTTTTTTTCAAGCTTTATAAATGCTGAGTTTAATGACGAATCGGTATAACCGTTTTTTTCTGCTAACCTGTACTGAAATAATAGTCTTTTATTAAAATAATATTCGCACCAATCATTTTTTTCTTTATCATTGGGTATATTTAATTGAAGAGTTGAACCAATGTAGTTATCTTCAAAAAATCCATAAGAGCTGCTCAAGTATTTATGTAGTTTAGCAAAGCCTCTGCCGAAATCTTCCCAGAAAGTTTTTGCTTTGTTACTATGTTCTATCATTTCTAATAGTAAGTAATTATTATCAACTGAAATAACATCTGGAATTCTGATTGCACCGGATTTTTTAAGTTCTATTAATCCGTTTGCTTCTTTCGGAAACATATCCCGTTTTGAAGATAAATTGAATTTTAAGAAATACTTGTTTTCTTTTTCTGTAGTTATTATCCGGGCATCATTTATACAGCCGCCGCCTACAGGTTTGATGTGATTAATTTTTTCAGAAAGAAAATCCTCTATCTTATTTATTATCTCTCTTTTCAATTTCTTTACGGATATAAATTATAAAATTATCAATACTGTCTTCAAGTATATCAAGCACTTTTTCAAATCCTTCACCGGTCCCATAATATGGATCAGGAACTTCGCGGATTTTTTTATCAGAAGAAAAATCAGTTGTCCTGAATATTTTATCTTTATATTTATTATTTGCATCCAGCCTAATCAATGCAGTATAGTTATTTTCATCCATTGTAAGAATATAATCGAAATACCCTCCATCAGTATTAGGGTTGAATTTTCTGGCAAGATGTTCAAGTTTATATCCTCTTTTTAAAGCATGAATTTGCATTCTCTCATCGGGCTGTTCATCTGTATGATATCCGATTGTGCCAGCAGAATCAACTTCAACATATTTCTTTAATCCTGAATCAATTATTTTCTTTTTCATAATTCCTTCAGCAGCAGGGGAGCGGCATATATTGCCTGTACAAACAAATAAAACTTTTATCATTTAACTCTCTTTTTTATTGATTATCACTTACTATTTTATTCACCGTGAATGGTTATAGTAATTTTTCTGCTTCCGCCATTGTTTCTGTGCTCACACAAATAAATGCCCTGCCAGATACCAAGATTTAATCTTCCGTTTGTTATAGGAATAGTTAATGAATTGCCTAAAAGCGAAGACTTGATATGTGCAGGCATATCATCACTTCCTTCTGAAGTGTGAACATAATATTTTTTATTATCAGCCAAATCTGAAAAGAAATTTTCCATATCAACGCGTACATCAGGATCAGCATTTTCGTTCAATGACAACGATGCAGAAGTGTGTTTTAGAAATATGTTGATAAGACCGGTTTTTACTTTGTTTATTTCAGGCAGGTTTAGAAGAATTTCTTCAGTGATTAAATGAAATCCTCGTTTTCGTGGTTTTAAATTTATTTCTTTTTGTACCCACATCTGTTTGCTAAAGAATAAGTGAACAATGGCTAATCCTAAAAAACAAATTTATCATATTCTATAAGAATTGTATTTATTTCTGCGGTACGTGGACTAAAAAATATTCTTTTGCAGTTTCACCAATTGATTTAGCTTCTTTTATTGTCATATGTATTCCGTCAGGAATATCTTCTTCGTGTCCTGCTTCAATGATTGCCAGGTCTGCTCCTTTTGCTTGTTTTACAAGTTCGGAACAATAAGCAGTATCACCACCATAACAAATATTCTTTTTTTCATAAGTAAATTTAAAACCAAGAGAAGGTATCTGTCGTGTTGTCTTTTTATCAAATATATATTCTTTGTGTATTACCGGAAATGCAATCACTTTTACTTTATTTGTAGAAAATGGTTTACTGTTTTTAATCTCATTTAATTTTATTTTATATGGCAGATCTGCTCCATATACTTTAATGAATGCATTGTATATATGCACGATCTCAATGCATCCTTTCGGAAAGTGAATTGTGAGCGGGGTAATTTTGTTCATTACGCGCAGATATGTTAATAATGACCAGACTCCTCCAACATGATCGTGATGTCCATGAGTAACAAAAATGTCAGATACTTTTAATATTTGATCGGGTTTAAGTTCTTTGTTCAGATCTCTTAATATACCGTCGCCGGGATCCACTATAAAAAGTGCATCAGATGCTTTAACAAGTATTCCAGTTGCTATGTTCGGTATTGAACAGAAAATCTTTATCGAAAAATTATCTTTGCTCCAGCTTAACGGGTATTTTACTTTTTTCATAGTCTATGGAGTAATTTGATTTTGCAGATCATTTCTTGATGCGGCATTCCTTTTTATTTTTGCAACGGGCAAAAATGTTAAAAGAATAACTATCTAATTCATATCCAAGCTTTTCACTAATTTCTTTAGGCATTGTATTCAGTCTTGGATCAGAAAATTCAACTATCTTACCGCAGTCAACACAGATCAGGTGATCATGAGTCTGACGTCTGTAATTGCTTTCATATCTTGTTATATTATCACCAAAATTGCGCTTGCTTAAAAGATCACATTGTGCCAGAAGTTCCAGAGTGTTGTAAACAGTTGCACGAGATACCTTGGATTGTGATGTTTTGAGTTTAATAAAAAGGTCATCGGCTCCAAAATGTCCTTTATGCTCAAGTGCTTCATCAAGTACTTCAAATCGTTCAGGAGTTATCCGGTTCTTACCTTTTTTTAAAAATTCCCGGAATACCTCTGCTGCTTTTTCGTTTTTCACTTTTTTAACTCACTCATTATCACATAAAAATTCTTTTATGCTGTTCTAATATCAAGTTTATTATTAATCTAAGCAATGCCTGCAAATCGTAATATATTAACAGTAAACAATGTAAGAATATATGCTGTTGAAGTAAATATCACAATCTGTAGAATCGGAATCCGCCAGCCGCCTGTTTCTTTTCTTGAAACCGCAACTGTTGATAAACATTGCAATGCAAACATAAAAAAGACTATTAATCCCAAAGTTGTAGCCGGAGTAAATAATTGCTCTCCCGTCGCTTCAATTTTTGCATTCCGCATTGCCGATATCATAGATGACCGGATATCGCCGCTGTCAGTTACTCTGAAGATTAAAACTAAAGAACTAACAAATACTTCTCTTGCAGCAAAAGCAGATATTAATGCAACACCAACTCTCCAATCCATACCTAAAGGAGTCATAACCGGCTGAATAAATTTACCTAAATCAGCTGCATATGATGTTGCCAGTCTTTCTGATTTTATCATTTGTTCTATTTGTTCAGTGTTTAAACCTGTTTCGTCAATAACCGGATTATGATTAGGAAAATAAGTAAGAAACCAGATTATCATTGAAAGAACCATTATTACTGGTCCGGCTCTGAAGATGTACTGCTTTGCATTATCAATAGAATTTCTGATTACAACTTTTGCTTTTGGCAGTCTATATGCCGGCAGCTCTAATATAAACGAAGAATTATCTTCTGCTTTTATTAATCTTTTATTAAATCTATTTACTATGGCTGCAACTATCAGTGAGCCAATAATACTTACAATATATATTACAGCTAAAGCGATACCACCCAGCCATAATTTATCTGAAGGTGTCAAAAAGGCGATCAGCAGGGCATAAACAGGAAGTCTGGCACTGCAGCTCATAAGTGGTATTATAAAAATTGTAAGCAGTCTTTCTCTCCGGTTTGATATAGTGCGTGCTGAAAGGATTGCAGGTATTGCACAAGCAAATCCGGACAGCATAGGAACAAATGATTTACCGTTTAATCCGATTTTTGATAATGGTTTATCAATTAACATTGCGCCGCGTGCCAAATATCCTGTATCTTCTAATAAACCGAGTATTAAAAATAAAATTAGAATCTGTGGTAAAAAAACTAACACTGAACCTGTACCGCTTATTATTCCATCAGCTATCAGATCTCCATACCAGGTATTTCCTAAAAATGCTAAGGTGATTGAAGAAAGCCAACCAAAAAAATCATCTATCAAACTCATAAACGGATCAGCAACCCAGAATATGGAAGTGAACATTACTGACATTATCAGAAAGAAAAATATTAATCCCAGGCGTTTGCTAAGAAGATATTTATCTATCTTTAAGGTTAATTCATCAGGCTGGTTGTTTCCGGATTTTAATGTTGGATTTAAAATTTTAAGACTCTTATTCGCATTCCGAAAATTCTTTTCGGAGATAACGGGCAGGGGAGTAATAACCTTCTTTTCAATTTCTTCAATATCAGAATATAATTTTAACAACTGCTCCTTTTCAGCATTTTCAAAAATCTTTTTAGGTATTATTCTGTTATTATGATTATTCTCCCTGATTTCAATTCGATCATTATCAATTTTCTGTTTCAGCCAAATAACTAAATTATCTATTCCTTCGCCTGTTCTGCCATTTACCTTAATTACCTTGCATCCAAGTTCTTCAGAAAGTTTTTTCTCATCAACTCTGAATCCCCGTTTTTCCATTAGGTCATTCATTGTTAAAACAACAATTATGTCAAAACCGGATGCAATTAATTGCATTGATAATAACAGATGCCGGGATATCTGACTTGCATCTACAGTAGTTATTAAGAAATTCGGTGATCCATAAATTGGATGATTGTAAAGCGAATTAACAGAAATTTCTTCATCAGGAGAGTTTGGATTTAAACTAATTATTCCGGGTGAATCAAGTACATCTGCTTTTATTCCGAATTTACTTTGGATCTTACCGATTGAATATTCAACAGTAGAGCCGGGATAATTTACTGTCTTTAAATTTTTTCCGCTAAGTAAATTAAATAGAGTTGTTTTACCCGAGTTTGGGGGACCCACTAATGTTATTAACTGCAGCTTAACAGCAGAGTCAGCATTCATTACACTCTCAGGATAATATTATACAATCAGCTTCTTGTTTCCTTATTGCAATTAAAGTTCCTCTTAAAGAAAATGCCAATGGATCATTAAATGCAGATGAGTTTATTAATTGTATTTCCTGACCGGGTGTAAAACCGATTTCTAATATTCTTCTAAAAGACGGATGTGTGTTATCTATATCAGATATAATCCCTTTTTCACCAAAATTTAATTTTGAAGCAGTTTTCATACGTTTTTGCAAATTATTTAGATTTAGTCTATATAAAGATAGCGTTTACTTTTTTAACTGTCAAGTTTGTGTAGGTTGTAGGAAGTGGGGAGTTGGAGGTGGGATAATAGTCATTCCTCCAGAGGCGGACAAGTGGTCATCAGTCATTAGTCATTGGTCAATAGGCATTAGTCATCAGTCATTGGTGGTCATTTGTTGTTTTGAGTATTGAAAATCGGATTAAACAGTATTCTGGCTTTAAATTTCAACGAGATATCTTTTCAAATACTTTTTATCAAAGAAACATCATTTCATATAAAGTGCTAAAAATTTCTTCTTATGTAAAATAAATTACCTGAAATAATTTTTTACACTCTGATTAACATCCAATTGAATCAGGTAGAATATTCATGCAAAAAGTATATTAAACGACATCGATTCTTTTAAAAAAAGATTTTCTTCTTTTTTATTCCATAAACAAAGTTTAATACGTCATTTCTGACATCCAATAATTACTTAGTCTGTATATTTTACATTTTAATCCTAACATTTCGCAAATCTTAATTTTCGCAAAATTATGGCACTAATCTTGAAATTCTTTGATAGAAATTTTATCAATAATTTGTTAGTCGGAGAGTTAAGATGGAAATCGCAAAATTAGCATTCCTGGAAACCTATACACTTAATGATAATGGCGGAGTAATGGGCGCCATTCTTGTAACGGATGCTGAAACCAAACCACTGGAGTTCAGGGTTACAGCACCTATAAAACCTACCAGCTTTCAGAAAACATTATATGGTGATGTTTTATTAGAACATATTCTGGTAGAATTAATATCTGTGCCCTTGCTCAATGCTGTTAATGAACAGATAGATCTTATAATTGTTAAAGATCCGCTATTCCTTGGCGCAAATCAGAAACAAGGTATAAGAGTTGTACGGCTTCTTGCTGACGAAAAACAAAAATCAATCAGCAATACAGCAGTTGAGGCTCTTAATACACCAATGAATGGATCGGCAAAAGGTTTTATCGAAACTTCTAAAAAGTTTGCTGAAGAGTTGAAGGGCATTAAATCAAGTCTTGAAAAAATATCTGAAGCACGAAACCTCTCTGAGCCTTTTGAAAGACTAAAAGCTGCCTGCGAACAAGTACAGTTACAACGCACTAACGATTAAGTAATAAAATGATCCGGACAGCACGATCTAGAATAGCATCTAAAGTTGCTAAGATAGATCTGACAGATGATTTCCATTTTGCCAAATGGCTAAGGCCTCCGCGTATAGGAAGCCCGGAGGTCAAAGCACTCTATTATACTGAATTGCTGGATGGATACGAAGTTGAAACACTTAAATTACCTAACTCACTTAAATTAAAATTTAAACTTGGCAGCAGTGAAGTACTTGCTTTACAACAGAAATATCTGATAGATCATCCCAGGGCATATCTGATATTTTTTGGTCTTGCAAAACCTCAGTTATTTACTCTTAAAGAAAGATTACTTGATACAGTAAAAATATTTAGCCTGAACTCTCAGCTTCCTCAGATTCCTGAAGTAATAGATCAATCTGCTATATTTATTGGTAAAGAAGCAAAAACAATCGATCAGTCATCTTTATTTGTTGGTGAGGCTACAAAAATAATTGATCAATCACCTGTGTTTATTGTTGATAAATCTGACACAATTGATAAGTCTGATTTGTTTATTTTACCTTTAACCGGACATTCACAACCAGCTTTTGAAATTGAACAAGAACCGACTAAAGAAATTCCATATTTTATTTCTCTGCCGGAAGTTAAAGATTATCTCGCCGATCTTGTACCTGAAGTATTTAATATTGAACTGCTTAGTTTAGAACAATTTGAAGAAACTCTGTCTATATCAGATAACCTGAACAATTCAAATATTTCATTACCCGATGTTTCACAAATTAAAGTTCCGGGAATTGATGATATCATAAACAGCACAGCAGTATCACATTATATTCCCTTTGATTATCTGAATCCTGCAGATGTGCAGTTTTATTCGCCTTCATTCGAGATGCCGCATCCTGTATTTAAAGTGCGAATTGATTTACCGAAAACAATAGTTAAAAAAGTTGTAGTAAAACAAAAGAATTTTGATCCTATTATTATTGATGCACTTAATGATGAAAAAATTCCAGATAGCACTAAAACTATTATTAATAGTCTTTTATCTTCTTACCGTGAACTAAGCTGGGCAGAGTTTTCTTCTTCATTTGGACAGCTTGATCCTTATGAGATAACTCAGGGCGAATTCCTTACATCAAATCCTTTTGCAGTTCTGTGTGATGAGCTAGGCTGTGAAAAGTTTAATTCAGTTTCTGCTTCGCTTTCATATTTATTTAAAAAAGGCGGTATTAAATCTATCCTGCTCATAAGCGAGAAGAACAGATTTAAAGAATTCTGGTCCAATTCATTCAAGCAATTTGCACGCGAATTAAAAATTAAAAAGTATGAGCCCGGTACTACCAGAAAAGTTAAAGGATCATCTGTTATATGGTTTGCGGATGTTGATGATCTTGGCAGATCAGAAATAAAAGATTTTGATAAAATTGATCTTGTTTTATTTGATGAACTGATTAATTTCCGTTATGCAGCACAGCAGGTAGATCAGATTGTTACTCATATTGAACCAACTTATATCTGGTTTTTATCAGCGATCAATAATCAAAAAGCTCTTAAAAAACATCTTGAAGAACTATCTTTCACTCAGAAAATAGAATTGGAGTTCTTTGGCAGTACTATTAAAGAACTCAGGCAAGATGAACAAAGTGCACTTGTAAAAGATGTATGGCTGTCACCGGATGAAATGCAGATGTTTGAATATAATGAAGCAATGACACAGGCAAGGGAAGAGCTTAATACACTATTTGATAGTCCGAATCCAATACGATTCCAATCTAATATTTTTACTATTATTCATAAGCTTAAACAAATACTCAATTTCTCTTCGTTCCGTAATATCAGTCCTAAAGCTAATCTGCTTATTGAACAGATTTATGCAGTGCATCTTAACAGAAAAAAAGCTGTGGTGTTTACACAATACGATGAAAATGGAATGAAGAAATTAGAAAAAGTATTTGAAGCCAATAATGTAAAATTTGTTGTCGGGCGTAATGGTATGTCATCAGAAGATCTTAAAAATTCACTCGATAGTTTTTATGAAAGAAGTGATGTTACTGTTCTGCTTACTAATTTGAAACCTTCACGTTTAAAGCTTAATCTTTCAAAAGTATCATATATATTTAATTTTGATCTGTGGTGGAATCCGGTTACTGTGTGGCAGAATGATGATGAAATAGGTATAAATGATCCGGCTGCATCTTCCGTGGTAATGTATAATTACAATATCCGTCAAACCTTTGAAGAAGATCTTCTTTATGTATTAGAAGAAAAAGGATTTACGAAAAGATATTTATTTGATAACATTAAAAGCGAAACATTATCAGAATTACTTACTCCGGATGACTGGCTTACTGTCTTTGGTATGAATGATGGTTATAAAAAAGCACTTAATAGTGAACGAAATAAAGTACTTAATAAACTGCAATCAATTGATCTGCCCGGATACAAAGCAATAATGAAGTACTTTTTCAGCTTCCTCGGCTATCGTGATATTACTATTATGGATATTGATGATGATCCGATGTTTTATGTTATTGGTAAAACACGCAAAGGATCAACGCCGGTTAATCTGCATGGTAAGTGCTTGCTTACAACAAATGTTAAAAAAGAGGATTACGAAGAAGTTGTGCATTTCAAACCTGCTGCTAATGAGATAAAAAGAAAATTTATTATCACGAACGGAGAATTTACTGAGCGAATCAGCAACGGTACGATGTATATTGATGGTAAAGAACTTGCTAATTTGATTATAACTCTTGATCTTAAAGCACAGCTTACAAGAAAGAGGGCAGGGTAATATAGCCCCAATCGAGTTGGTTATTTAGAACAGGTCATTAGTCATTGGTCAATAGTCATTAAGTCATTTGTGGTCAATGGTCATTGGTTGTCATTTAATTTTTTGCGTACTGCATACTGTCAACTGCCTACTGAGGATTGAAGACTGCCTACTGTACACTTCTTCCAACCCCCGATTTCCAACCAGCAACTACCGCCTTCCGTCATTAATGTATATGAAAAGATTTGTCATTTGAAGCAATTTGACAATCCAACAATTTAACAATAATGTTCCTGATCAGTTCAAATCAGTAATATCAGTTAAATCCGTGTTCCAATTGCGTTTCAGTCCTTGAATTCTTTTAAAGACAATAACACGCGGATGACTTCGTCATACACAGATGAAACAGATTTACACAGATAAAATAATTATACCTTAACTTCTTGGTGTTTTTGTGTTTTGGTGGCGGAAAAGAAATTGCCACAAAAGCTCCAAACCACTAAAGAACACGAAAGTACTTTATTTAAAACCCTAAAAGAAAAAATAATAGAACGCTGATGACTTCGTCATATACAGATTTAGCGGATTAGTACAAATTAAAACCTTTCTTCTTGTATCTAGCTTCTTCCGTCTTTCGTGCTTTCTCTCAACTCACCTAACCTCTCTTGCAAAGAGAGGGATAAGTCAGAAAGCAAATGGAACGCTGATGACTTCGTCATACGCAGATTAAGCGGATTTTCACTGATTAAACCTCTCACTTCTCTCGTCTAGCGTCTCCCGTCCTTGGTCAATAGTCATTAAGTCATTTTTGGTCATTGGTTGTTATAAGTTCTTCTTTCAACATCCAATTTCCAACCTCCTACTACCGTCTTCTGTCTAGCTTCTTTCGTTTTCTGTACTTTCATTCAACTCACCTAACCTCTCTTGCGAAGAGAGGGATAAGTCAGAAGACAATAGAACGCTGATGAATTCGTCATACACAGATTAAGCGAATTTACACGGATTAAAAAACTATAGGGGAAATGGCTTGCCTTTCCCACTAAAAGCTTTTGGTGTTTTCGTGTTTTAGTGGCGGAAAAGAAATTGCCACAAAGGCACTAAACCACTAAAGAACACTAAAATATTTTAATTGTAACTACTACGGAAAAAAAACAATAGAACGCTGATGACTTCGTCATACACAGATTTAGCGAATTTGACAGATTAAACCTCTCAATTCTTGCTTCTCTCGTCTTTCGTCTTCAGTCATCTTCTGTTTTGCTTACTGTAAATTGCCTACTGCCTACTGAGGATTAAAGACTGCCTACTGTTAACTTCCTCCAACCCCCGATTTCCAACCTCCAACTACCGTCTTGTGTCTAACTTCTCACGTCTTTCGTCATTAATGGATATGAAAAGATTTGTCATTTGAAGCAATTTAACAATCCAGCAATGTAGCAATAATGTGCTTGATCAGTTCAAATCAGTTATATCAGTTAAATCCGTGTTCCAATTGCGTTTTAACCCCTGACTCCTAACTTCTATTATAATTTCTAAATTCTTAATCGTAAATTTCTCATAATAATTTTCAGGAATTTTAATACAATGCCAACTGCAGTAGTAACAGGCGGCTCAGGATTTCTTGGCTCGCATGTATGTGATAGATTGATCAAAGAAGGAATTTCAGTAATCTGTATAGATAATCTGCTTACAGGCAGCATTGATAACATAGCGCATCTTCAAGGTAATCCTGAATTCACTTTTATTAATCACGATGTTACAGATTATATCCGTATTACTGTTGATGTTGACTATATTCTTCACTTCGCTTCTCCAGCCAGTCCGCTCGATTATCAGCAGCTTCCGATTGAAACCCTTAAAGTCGGTTCTATTGGTACATTAAATGCGCTTGGGCTTGCTAAGAATAAAAATGCTCGTTTCCTTCTCGCTTCCACTTCTGAGGTATATGGCGATCCTCTTTCGCATCCGCAGAAAGAAGATTACTGGGGTAATGTAAATCCTGTTGGTCCGCGTGGGGTATATGATGAAGCAAAACGTTTTGCCGAAGCTCTTACAATGGCTTATAACCGCACGAATAACATAAGCACCTGTATTGCACGAATATTTAATACTTACGGTGCACGAATGCGTATTAATGACGGACGTGCAATTCCGGCATTTTTCACTCAGGCAATAAACAATCAACCGGTTACAATATTTGGTGATGGAAGCCAAACCCGCAGTTTTATTTATATTGACGATCAGGTGGAAGGGATATTAAGGCTGCTCTTGTCAGATATAACAGAACCGGTTAATATTGGTAATCCGGAAGAGATAAGTGTTATGAAAATGGCTGAGGAAATTATCAGTCTTACAAATTCAAAAAGTAAAATAGTTTTCAAAGATCTTCCTGTTGATGATCCGCGCGTTCGTCAGCCCGATATTACTCGGGCAAAAACATTATTAAAGTGGCAGCCGGCGATTTCACTGCAAGAAGGACTTAAACTTACGTATGAGTATTTTAAAATATTAAATAGCAGGGGATAGTAATAGCACGCTGATGACTTCGTCATACACTGATTAAGCGGATTTAACCGGATACAAAATTTCACGCAAAGCTGCAGAGTCGCAGGTAAGTTAGTCATTAGTCACTGGTCATTAGTCATTTGTGGGCTGCCTATTGTATACTGTGGACTGAAGGCTGCCAATTGCCTATTGCATACTGTGGACTGAAGGCTGCCAATTGCCTATTGCATACTGCCTATTGCATACTGTGGATTGCTTACTGCTTACTGAGGACTGAAGACTGCCTA
>JAKIZM010000055.1 GCA_022708025.1 Bacteroidota bacterium
AACATTTAAAATTATAGCTAATGTATTAACATATCCTCGTGAGTTTTCAGGATTATTCTGAATCTCTAGATCAGCCCATTTCTCTGCTTCCTTGTACCTTCCCAGATTATATGCATATAAATTTCCGTAATCCGCTATTAGGAAATTTTTTGGATCAATTTCAATAGCTTTTTGAACAAGTCTCAACGCTTCCTCATTATCTCCTTCCTTACTGAATAACAATGATAATGATGACAATATTTCAGCATCATGTGGTCGCTTAGAGTTTGCTAATTTAGTTTCATTAATCGCGCTATTTATATCACCGTTGATAGTGGATGAATAATCTGCTCGTGCTAGATTTATCTCAGGAATATCAGGTGCTATTTTTATTGCTCTTTCTATAGCTTTTTCATATTTAAATATGTAATTCTCTTTATATGTTTGTTTATTTTCTAGTGAGCTGAAAGAATATACAGCGATATATACTCTCGCCTGCCAAGCGTAAGCGACCGCAAAATTTGTATCAAGTTCACAAGCTTTCTCAAACATTTGCGCAGATTTTAGATTACCTTCATAATCTATAAAGTAGTTCCAATAATATTTACCCTTCTGAAAATATTCCCAGGCTTCCATATTTTCTGTTGGTATTGTTTCAATGGAAGCAATTTCTTCTTTCGCGAGTTTTATTTGAAGTGCCGATGCTATCTTTTGGGCAACATCACTCTGGATATTAAAAATATCGGTATATGGTCGATCGTAACTATCTGCCCAAAGATGTTCTTCTGTTTCTGCATCAATTAACTGTGCAGTAATTCTCACCGTGTTTCCAACACGGCGTGTGCTACCTTCCAGAATTACTCCAACTCCAAGTTCATTTGCTATTTCTTTTATTGTTTTCTGTGTGTTCTGATAATGCATCACTGATGTTCGAGCAATAACTTTTAAGTCCCGAATCTTTGCAAGCTGAGTAAGAATATCATCGTGTATTCCTTCTGCAAAACTTTTATCTTCTTCTGAACTTGTGATTGGAAGGAAAGGAAGCACAGCTATGAACTTACTTTTTTCTGATTGCGATGGTTCAGTTTGAAAAAATTTCCAATATGCTATTGCCAAAACTGCGAAGATAATGACCCCGGCAATCAGGTAAATTAGTTTTCGTGATTTTTTCTTTACAGCAAATGAAAACATTCTTGTTTTTGATCCTTCTTTCACGATTCCAGTTTGATAAATATTATCTAGTAGTTCACTAATATTCTGATAACGATCTGATGGATTCTTTGATAAACATTTTGTTAATATCCCCTGAAACTCTTTTGACACGGATGATAAATCTTTTGGCTCCTTATTCAGGATTGAATAAATAACCGCTTGTTCGTAATCACCTTTGAAGGGAAGCTGTCCTGTCAGCATTTCATAAAGCACAACTCCAAGTGACCAAATATCTGTCCGCTGATCCACTAACTCTCCTCGTGTCTGTTCGGGTGACATATAAGCTATTGTTCCAACCGTCTCCCCCATCTTTGTAATCATTGTCTGACCGGATAGCTTCGCCAATCCAAAATCAAGTATCTTCACTACTCCGTCATTCGTGATGAATATGTTCGCTGGTTTTATATCCCTGTGAATTATTCCTTTCTCGTGTGCCTTCTGTAATCCTGTCGCTACCTGAACTATTATATCTATAGCTTCTTCTGTTTTTATTTGTCCTCGTTCTATCTTATTCTTTAGTGTTTCACCTTCATAGCAGTCCATACAGATGAATATTTGTCCGTCTTTAGTTTCATCAATATCGTGAATATTACAGATGTTATTGTGTTGAAGTGATGAAGCAGCCTGAGCTTCATTAATAAATCTTTTCTTTGCTTCCTGATCGAACGAGAATACCGGAGGTAAGAATTTGAGAGCCACGGTTCTTTTCAACTTGGTGTCTTCAGCTTTATAGACGACTCCCATACCTCCACCACCGAGTTTCTCTAAAATTTTATAATGTGAAATGGTTTGGCCAAGCATAAAGAATTCACTCGTTCCTTTTAATTATCATCAAAGTAATATCGTCGAATTGTGGAACTCCTGCAGAGTAGTTTTTTACATCACTAAGAATCTCCATTGCTAATTGCTGTGATGACAAAGCTACTCTTCTTTCTATCAGATTGTATAGTCGCTCTTCTCCGAATTCTTCATTACTTTTGTTCATTGCCTCAGTTATGCCATCCGAAAAAACAACAAGTGTAGAGCCTTTACTAAATAATATTTCTTCTTCTTCATACTCAATCTGTTCAAAAACACTAAGCAGCATCCCGCCTTTATCGAGTTTATTCTTTTTATCTCTTTGAAGAAATACAGGTTCGTTATGTCCGGCATTACAATATGTAAGTGTATGATTTTCTGTATCCAGAATTCCAAAGAAAAGTGTCACAAACTTTGAAGTATCAGTACTTTTGTAAAGCATATAGTTTGCTCTTTTAATGCAGTCCTTCGCACAATTGCAGAACAATAATTGCCCTCTTAAAGTAGCCTGCAAGTTTGCCATCAACATCGAGGCTGGTAATCCCTTACCGGATACATCACCGAGTGCAATTGCAGTTTTTGTTTCTGAAATCTTGATGAAGTCATAATAATCACCGCCGACTTCTCTGGCAGGAATATTTACAGCATAGATATCGTAACCTTCAATTGACGGAATTTCTTTTGGTAATAAGTTTTTTTGAATTTCACTCGCAACCTGGATTTCCTGCTGAATCTGCATCAGTTTTTTTTCTTCTTCAAACAATCGTGAGTTCTCAATAACATTAGCAGATTGTGTAGCAATTATTGAAAGTAACCGCTGGTCGGTTTCTGTAAATCCGGATTCTGATTCTTTGTTGAAGAGTGAGAGTATTCCGATCATTTTTCCTTTAATGATCATTGGAACGCTAAGCAGTGATCTGATTTTTATCTCAGCACTGTTTTGTAAAAAAATCTTTTCATCGTGATGGAATTCATTAATCAGTATTGGCTTCTTGTTAGAAAGTATCAGATTAGATATTTGCTGATTAAAACGCATAGGTTGGATGTCCCGCTGACTATCCTGAACTCTTATCATTGTATGAAACGGATTAACAAAATCTTTTTCGTCAACAAGTTGAATAGACCCTTGTTCGGATTTGAGGTGTTTGACACATTTCTTTACTATTAGATTTGTGATTTGATCAAGAGATTGGGTAGAAGCAACGGCGGTTGCTATATCATTGAGGATTGAGAGCTCTTCAACAGCGGATTTGAGACGAAGATTCTCTTTGTTTAACTGCTCTTCTTCTTTTGGAGATTTCGGGCACATATACGTCCCTTTTTGGTTATAATACTAGTTCAATTCTTCAACCGTAATAAGATTTCCATCCGGATAGAAACGTAAACAATAAAAATTTTATTATCAATAATAATCGTTTTGCATCTAGGTTTACAGGTAATTTTATTTATCGAATCTGTAAAACCAGTAAATCAGGAACCATTGCTTTAAAGTAAGTTTTGCTGATTGGAAAATAATAAAATATTTTTTTCAGTCCTATAGCACTTATACAGCTTGATCTAGCTGTTTTTCCAAAGTTAATGATGTTATGGTTATTTGGTTTATCCTAGGCTATTGTTCATAAAACAAAATTATGTTATCCAAATACTACAGATCGCACCAATATATTACAATATTGAAGATAATCTACTTTATTTAATAAAGGAATCCTAAAGGGGTTGTATTTTAAACGAAAAACTGTTCGGTCTTATAATGATGTCTTTCACATAAGTAATAATTAAACAAATCATAAATTCTGTTTAATTAGAATGAATATGTTCCTCTTATGCTAACATGATCAGCAGAGTTTCGGTAAGATTTAAAATTTATACCTGCGTAAAAATTTTTCCAGATGTTATAAACTAATCCCCATCTCTGATAAAAATCATCTTTCTCTTTGAATGGACGATGCACATATCCGCCAATTTGTATGCTGAATATTGTTCTTCCCATTAAAAACTCAACTCCGGTTAAAACTGAAGCTCTGAACGGATCAACACTAGTTCCCGGTTCTCTGCGCCTTGTTATTTCAACAGCTCTTCCGTTTCTTTCAAGTTCTCCTGCAAGTGTAAATGCCGCAACTCTTCCAAACTGCCAGCTCCTTAAAATCGTAAGTCCATACATCGGCACTTGTCCGGGCATTGGAAAGGGCATTGAAGATATTCCCCAAGAAAGAGAAACATCCCAGCGATTTTTTTTCTCACTTGTTAAATAAGGATCAGGAATATTTCTTTCATAAAAAGCCGGCTTATCCAGAAAAATATTTGTGGAAAGAGAAATTGCCCAATAGTTTATGCCTCCGTTTGGTTCAAGTATTGCGGCATTTGATTGATGATTCATACTTACGTCAAATTGTATTTCCAGATCATCTACCGGCCTTAAGGAAATTCCTGTGCCGACCGATATTAAAAAATTTATATGAGTTGCATAAGCCATATTCTTGGGATGAGTTTCTTTGTTAAAAGGCTTTGTTAAATATGATACGCCTGCTTTTCCTTTTAAATGCGGATTAAAAAACCCGGGAATTCCAAAGAAATATGTAAAAGATAAACCTCCGGAAAATCCTTCGCCAAGAACCTCTTTGTTTATTAAATTATGATATGCTAGAAACACTCCAATACGCGGATAACAATGACAATCATTCCATACTTCATCATTATTTAAATGCCAGCCAAAATCAAGTTCATAAACCTGCGGATGTAAACCTCTTAGGTTTACTAATTCTTTAGCATGCGAAATCATATATCCGGTCAGAAAGCTTGCGCCGATAATTCTGTTTGAAGTTTTTACTGCCTGCCCTGTATAATTGCTTTCAGAATTCTGTAAATAATTATTCTGCGAATAAAGCTGTTCTACATCAAGACAAACGATAAAAATTATTATAGAAGTTATACTCTTTATTTTCATATTCATATTTCTACATAAATAAATTAAACTCAATTATTCAGTAAAAATCTCAATAGAAAACTGAAAAGCTATCTGTATTATAAAACAATTTCTTATTAAAAAGTCAATACTTATATAAAATTTTAATTGTAACTGAAATCAGAATTTTCTAAGTTAATACGAAGCTGTTGGTTGATATATTTATTTAATTTAAAAGGAGTGTGTATGCTATGAAAACTACAATTAATTTTCTTCTGATTTTTGTTTTGTTAAACCTGAGCATCCTTGCTCAATGGTCATCTAACCCTGCTGTTAATCTTACCGTTTGCGATACAACCGGTGAACAAGCACTTGCAAAAATAGTTTCAACCTCTGATGGTGGATGCTACATTTCCTGGTTCGATACAAGAAGTGGTAGTTATTCTGTTTATTTGCAAAGGCTTGATGTAATGGGGAATAAACTTTGGGCATCAAATGGACTACTTGTCAGCAATAATCCTCAGGATACCTGGATTACAGATTACGATTTACTAGCTGATGAAAATGATAATGCAATTATTGCATTTAGTGATATCAGAAATAGCGGAAATCTTAATCCTGTTGTTTATGCTATTTCTCCTTCCGGCGATTTTCTCTGGGGGAATAATGGAATTGTTCTTAATCCAACTTCAGATTTTCAACCAAGTCTTAAACTCGCAAAAACTAACGATGGAAATATTGTAGTTGCCTGGATAATAAGTGCAACAAGATCGCAGGTTGGATTACAAAAAATTTCTCCTGCCGGTGTAAAGCTATGGGGAACAAATCCAATTATACTTCAATCAGCTACTGAAGGACTTAATTATCCTGATATAGTAACATCAGACAGCGGCGGAGTTATCTTGTTTCATACAGCAACTACCGGAAATTTTCCGGCACAAACAGTTAAACTTCGTGCAAAAAAAATTAATTCATCAGGAACAGTAAGCTGGGATGTAAGTATTCAGAATATCGGAACAATTGCTGCATTCACAGTTCCTAAAGTTTACTCAGATAACAATAATGGCGGTTTAATTGCCTGGCACGATGACCGTGATAATAATAATCTGCAGAGTGCATTTGTTCAAAGAATCTCATCGAGCGGCTCACTTTATTTTCCGGTAAACGGTGCAGAAGCTTCATTGCTTGCAAACAGGCATAAGTTTAATCCTGTCGTAGCATTTGATAACACAACAAATGAAACTTATGTTTTCTGGATGGAAACCGAACCAAACCAAAATCAAAACGGAATAAGCGGACAAAAATTTTTATCTGATGGAACAAGGCAATGGACAGATAATGCAAAAGCTTTCAAAAACTTAAGCGCACCTAACACAACGTCTATAAGCTATCTTACTGCAGAAATGGGTAATGGAAAAGCTTATCTGTTTTATCTTGAAGGCAATGCATCCGGTTTAAATGATAAGGTTGAAGGATTTGCCTGTGATGGCAATGGAAACTTTTTGTGGCCCGGTAATTTTACAGTTTTATCAAATCCTACAAGCGATAAACTTCAATTAGTTTCAACTGTTGATGTTTATAAAAACTGTAAACTTGCCTGGGGAGATAACAGACTTGATGCAAGCGGAATTTATGCACAGGATATTAATCCAAATGGAGAGCTTGGCAATTCAGTTGTTCCTGTTGAACTTGTTTCTTTTACTGCAAATATATCGGACAACTCTGTTATACTGAACTGGGTAACTGCAACAGAGTTAAATAATTCAGGATTTGAAATACAAAGATTGCAGAATCGCAACATTGAACAAACATCCGAATGGATTCCTTCTGAACAGAACTGGGAAACAATTGGTTTTGTTCCCGGTTTTGGTACTACATCAGAATCGCATACATATTCTTTTGTTGATAATCTCACTCTTAATCATAATCAAACTCTTTTTTACAGATTAAAGCAGATTGATTTTAACGGATCATCAACAACTTATAATTATATTGAAGTTTCAATACCAATGCCTGACAACTTTGTACTTTATCAGAATCATCCGAATCCGTTCAATCCTATAACTACTATTTCCTTCTCCTTGCCAGTTGAAGCAGACGTTACAATAAAGCTGTTCAATATGCTGGGACAGGAAGTTGCAATAATTACGGATGGAGGTTTTCAGGCAGGAAATCATCAAATAAATTTCAACGCACAAAATTTATCGAGCGGCGCATACATTTATACATTCGATGCATCCACAGTAAATGGTGTACGCTTTAAGTCAACCAGAAAAATGCTGTTGTTACGTTAACAGGTTATTACTTATGAAATTATTTTTTTTACTACTATAAAACTGCGTTCCAATAGATTTTTTTAAATGAGGCAAACAATGAAAATTAACATAGTTCTTGGTCTTATATTTTTATCGTTTTTACTTTATGCAAACAGCAATTACTTACATGGAATCGTTGGACTAACAATGAGAGATGGCGGGACAGGATGTGTGTGCCATAATTTTTCTCTTGACGATTCAGTAAATGTATGGATTGAAGGGCCTGACTCAATTCAAAAAAACATTACCGCTCAATTCAAACTCTTTATGACTGGCGGTCCTGCTGTGGAAGGAGGATTTAACATTGCAAGTAATATTGGTCTTTTAAGTCCTGTTGATACGCTTGTAACTCTTATTGCTGGTGAACTGACACATTCAGCACCAAATCCTTTTAAGAATGATACGGTATCGTGGAGCTTTTATTATACTGCCCCCGATTCAATTATCACCGATACATTGTATTCTGTCGGCAATAGTGTAAACGGAGACGGAAACCCGAATAGTTTTGATAAATGGAACTTTGGCAAAAATTTTATCATTCATATTATTGATTCACCGGTTAATGTCGATGAACATAATATAAAGCCGGAACAATATACTCTTTATCAGAATTATCCTAACCCGTTTAATCCAAGTACAACTATACACTATACGATTCTATTAGACACAAAAGGCGAGATGCAAGAGGTAAGTTTGAAAGTTTATGATGTTCTTGGGAACGAAGTTGCAACACTTGTTGATGAATATAAACCGGCAGGCAATTATGAAGTAAAATTTGATGCGACAAATTTATCTTCCGGTATTTATTACTATAGGTTGCAGGCAGGAGAATTTGTTTCCGTAAAGAAAATGATTTTATTAAAATAAATCCATCACCTTTCTTACTTAAGGCGATTCAAATGAATCGCCTTTTTGTTATTACATTTAGCAGAATGCAAAAACAATCTTTTATAAAAAGCTTTCCTTATTTTTATGTATAAAAAAAACAAAAGAAAGTAAAAAATGGAGACCACGTGAAAGGTGGACTCCCTACTAAGGAGAACAAATGAGTAACGAACCGAATAAAATTATTTATTCAATGATTGGAGTAAGTAAATTCTATAACAACAAACCAGTATTAAAAGATATTTACCTTTCATATTTCTACGGCGCTAAAATCGGTGTTATCGGTCTTAACGGATCTGGAAAATCATCATTATTAAAAATTCTTGCCGGTGTGGATAAAAACTTTAACGGTGAAACAGTTGTTTCTCCCGGTTTTACTATTGGTTATCTTGAACAGGAACCTCAGCTTGATGATAACAAAACAGTTAAGGAAGTTGTGCAGGAAGGCGTTCAGCAGGTAGTTGATCTTCTTAAAGAATATGACGAAATAAATGCAAAGTTTGCTGAACCTATGAGCGATGATGAAATGACAAAGCTACTGGAAAAACAAGGTGAAGTTCAGGAAAAACTTGAAGCAATGGGCGGATGGGATTTAGATGCCCGGCTTGAAATGGCAATGGATGCTTTGCGCTGCCCGCCATCAGATACTTTATGCAAAGTTCTTTCGGGAGGTGAAAGAAGAAGAGTTGCGCTTTGCAGATTGCTTCTTCAAAAGCCGGATATACTTTTGCTTGATGAACCAACAAATCATCTTGATGCTGAAACTGTTGCTTGGCTCGAACATCATTTACAAAAATATGAAGGAACTGTTATTGCAGTAACTCACGACAGATATTTTCTTGATAATGTTGCCGGCTGGATACTTGAACTCGATCGTGGTGAAGGAATTCCCTGGAAAGGAAATTACTCATCTTGGCTTGAACAAAAACAAGAAAGACTCCGCGTTGAAGAGAAGCAAGAAAGCCAAAGGCAAAAAACTTTACAGCGTGAACTTGAGTGGATAAGAATGAGTCCTAAAGCACGACACGCAAAATCAAAATCGAGAATTACTGCTTATGATAATCTTCTTAAAGAAGAAAAAGAAAAAGAACAAAAGGAGCTTGAGCTTTACATTCCGGTTGCAGAACGATTGGGAGATGTTGTAATCGAAGTTGAAAATCTTACCAAAGCTTATGGCGATAATATTCTGATTGAAGATCTTACCATTTCAATTCCTCCCGGTGCTGTAGTTGGAATTATCGGACCAAACGGTGCCGGTAAAACTACATTGTTTAAGATGATTACCGGATCAGAAAAACCGGATAGAGGAAATATAAAAATCGGTGCAACTGTTAAAATGTCTTATGTTGATCAAACTCGTGATGCGCTTGATCCTGAGAAAAGTATCTGGCAATTAATTTCCAACGAACAGGATACAATTATGCTTGGCAGCAGGCAGATTAATTCGCGTGCTTATGTTGCACAGTTTAATTTTTCCGGAGCAGATCAGCAGAAAAAAGTAAGTATGCTTTCCGGCGGAGAAAGAAATCGTGTGCATCTTGCAATGATGTTAAAGCAAGGAGCAAATGTTCTTTTACTTGATGAACCAACAAACGATCTTGATATAAATACTTTGCGTGCACTTGAAGAAGGGATCGAAAAATTTGCCGGATGTGTTTTGGTTATCAGTCATGACAGATGGTTTTTGGATAGAATAGCAACACACATCTTAGCTTTTGAGGGTGAAAGCAAAGTTGTTTGGTTTGATGGCAACTATACCGAGTATGAAGAAAAACGAAAAGAGCGATTAGGCGTAGAAGCAGATCAGCCGCATAGAATTAAGTACCGACACTTAACAAGAAGCTAGAGTTCGGAAAACAGTATAGATCACTCCGATGGAGCTAGCTTATACTTAGCTAGCGCTGAATTACAAACAGTTCGTTCCTACGGAACTTTTAGATAAGTTGAATTTGTTAAGGAGATTGTAACTTTACTCCGTTAGGAGTAAACTGTTTGTAACAAAAAAACTATCGGTTCCTGAAGGTAATCCTACTTTCTGAATTGCTTTATAAACTCTTCAACTTCAGGTAATCCACCCTGATAAATTAAATACCCATCGCTCGGTTCGCGTTCTGTAATTTCACCGGCAATCGGAGTTAACATTATCTCTTTTACTTTTTGCAGATCATTTGTTTGCCCAAATGCCCAGCCAAGTTTTACATAAGCAACTTCCGGTAGCATATTAGCTGCAGGAATCACACCAAGCTCCATCATATCTCTGCCGGTATCGTAAACATACATTTGCACATAACCCCAAAGTGTTTGCACAGTCATATAAACAGCAACACCTTTTTCTTTAGCACGCTTTAATGCCGGATATACCGGTTTGTTAACATGTCCGAGTCCTGTGCCAGCAATTATAATTCCCTTGTAACCATTATCAATAAGTGAATCAATCATATCCGGTTTCATATTCGGATAATAATATACTATTGCAACTCTGTCATCAAATACTGCATTAACTTTAACATTGTTGTCGTTTCTTCTCCGCTTATAATCATCGCGCAGTGGAGTTATTTTTTCACGACTAACAGTTGCTATCGGAATATCTCCTATCGTTCTGAATGTCGAACGATAACTTGAATGCATCTTTCTTACTCTTGTTCCGCGATGAAGCAATCCGTAGAGATCACTTGTCGGACCAAACATACAAACCATTACTTCTGCAATATCGCTTTTTGCCGCAGTTGTAACTGAATGAATTAAATTTAATGCTGCATCAGATGAAGGACGATCGCTTGATCTTTGTGAACCAACCATAACAATTGGGATAGGAGAATCCTGAACCATAAAAGATAAAACAGCAGCAGTGTGATGCATTGTATCGGTTCCGTGACCAATTACAATTCCCTGAACACCTTTTTCAATTTCTTTTCCAATTGCTTCAGCAAGTCCGATCCATTGTTCAGGTCCCATATTTTCACTGAATACACCATAAAGTTTTTCGGTTTCAAGATTACATATATCTGCAAGCTCTGGAACTGAACCGTAAAGCTCGCCAGGGGAAAAAGCCGGAATTACTGCACCCGTTCTGTAGTCCAATCTTGAAGCTATTGTTCCGCCTGTGCCAAGCAATTTTACTTTTGGCTTTTTCGGATCGAAAGGAAAATCTTTTTCAGGAATTTTATACTTTGCCTCTCTCCTTCCAAAAATATTTACTTCCTTAATTTTTTCTGCTGCAATTCCAATGTTGTATCCAATTGGTAATTTTAAAACGATATGAAACTCATCAGCAGTTTCTGAGCGCGGAAGGATCAGTCCTTTATAATTTCCATCATCGGTTATTATTTCAACATCGCTCCAAACCGGTGAGTTAAATTTTTGCAGAGTGTTAAGCGCAACACCGCGATAGCCTTTATAATCTTCAGAATTTATTTCAGACATTATTTAACTCCTTTAGTAAAACCGATCTTATCAGCAATAACTTTTGCAGGAACCTTTCCACGAAGCTTTTCCATTATCATTCCCATTAGCAATTTATTTTTTTTATCAGGATTTATAATCTTCATCTTCTCATAATCTGATTTTGCAGATTTAATTGCTTGTTCAATCTCTTCATTGCTTGCATTATTTAAAATCACCTCTTCAGTAAATGCTCCAAGCTCTGCTGCCGTTTTGAATGTTGTAAATAATGCATCTCCGGGAATTTTTCCATCAGCAAAACTTTTAAGAACATCTTCAAGAATTTTTTCATCAAGCCATTCAATTACATATCCTGTCTTTTTTAATCTTTTTGGATATTGGATAAGAAATACTGCTGCTGTTGTGGGATTAACTTTCCAATTACTAACTGCTTTCTTAAAAAGCTCAGCATCTTTTGAAACGGATAACTCTTCGATTACATCTTTTGGAATACCAAGTTTATTATACCATTCAACTCTTCTCCAAAATTGTTCGGGCAGCCAGGTTTTTATTTTATCTAATCTTTCCTGAGTTATTTTTTTCGGCGGAAGATCTGTATCGGGATACATTCTGTCCGCACCGGGAAGAATTCGCTCAAAGCCATTTGTTCCATCACTTAAAGCCTGTCTTGTTTCAGATGGAATTCCAATCGTAGCTTCTTTTGCACGAATGATAATTTCATTAACTGCTGTTTTTACATCTTCGTCATTGCCCCATACGATTACCATTGTGTCATCATCGTTAGCATTTGTAAACTTTTTAACCTTCTGCCAATCAGATGAAGTTATTGTATCACTTTTACTATCTGAATGAATTATGTTAGGAATATTTGTTAAACAAGCAATAACCCTTACACGATCAGAAATTTCTTTTGAGAAATAAGTATCAGTTTGTGTTTGCCAATGCAAAAGATCTTTAAATCCCTTCAACACAACAGCACATACTCTCATCCCTGAATCAACTGCATTTTTAAGCGGAGCGTAATTAACCTTCTTTAAAAGATTTGTAACATCAAAATCATTTGCTTTGAAAGTTTCCTTAGTAATTCCTCTGGCTTTCAATTCTTCTCTCAGCCTTAAAAGATTCCATTGTCTCATTGCTTCGTTGTAAGTAAGAATCGGGATCATTGTTATCTGCGGAACACCTTTAATTTCAACGCGGGTTCCTCCTTCAACGCTTACATTAACATCTTCACGAGCAGCGCCCATTCCCCTGCGGACTTTGTGAGTGCTTCTTACAAGTTTACTGCATTGCCAGGCAACCTCAGCAACTTCCTGCGGAGTTCTCATTGCAGGTTCAGTGACAGTTTCAATCAAAGGCATTCCCAGTCTGTCGGTAAGATAAACACGTTCGTGCCCGATGTCAGAAACTTCTCTGCAGGAATCTTCTTCGATTGACATTTGAACAATTTTAATTTTTCTATCTTTAAATGGAATCCAGCCATCAAGCGCATAAATTGCTGTCCGTTGGAACCCGGTTGGAATGCTTCCATCCAGATATTGTTTTCTGGCAATATGAACTTCATCGACAATATTGCAGTTGTAAAGAAGTCCGATACCTATTGCTATATCCAATGCTTCTTCGTTTATTAAGAACGGCGGAGTATCATCCATCTCATAAGTGCAAACAGTCTCACGTTTAATATGATAGATAATATTTTTTTTAGTTTTGAACTCCATCAGTGCGGTGCCATCATAAACTCCCATTTCAGAAAGTGTGGGACGCATATGCCTCAATATTTCTGCGTCATATTCCCTGCTGTATTTACCTGCCGGACAGCGGCAGAAAAGTTTTTTTTCGGTTAGAAGTTGCTGATGAATTTCTAATCCAGATTTGAAGCCGATCGTTTTATAATCGGCTTCTGTCATTTCGTTAAAAGGTTTGAAGATGAAGTCATACATAGAGATTTTGAGACACCAGTTGATTATTTATTTTTTATTAATTTTGTGAAAGAACCGTATATCCAAATTAATCCCAAAGCCGCAAATGGTAACATTAATACTTTCATCATCGTCTGATATCTAGGTAATGTGAAAAATATTGCTGATAAAAAAATAAAATAAAGAAAGTACAAATAGAAGTATTTGAATTTAAGAATATCGTAGCTTCGCAACACTCCAACAAGAAAGAGCAAAAGGATTAAAATCGTAGTGCTAAGGTAAAAGAAGTTATTTACACGCGTATCATTTAAGTTAAATAACCAAAGTTCAAACTGTTTCCTGAACATATTTGTAAAGAAATTTAAAGGATGATCTTTTATATAAGTTATAGCTTTATTCAAATAAAACTCGTTCAGATGAACTTCAAAAAATCTATCTCTGGGCAACTCTTTAATTTCTTCGAAAACACTTTCCTCTCCCCAGCCTCCAACGTCTGAAGGATTATTCCCTCTATAAAGATTTTGGCCCAGATTTGTCGTTAAAGGAACAAATTGTGAAAACTGTACTACGTTTCTTATAGTCCAAGGCATAATCAAAATAATAATTACAAAAAAATACTTTAGACTAAGTTTTAATTGACATTTAAAAATAATTGTCGTTAAAATTAATAAAGCAAATAAAGCAAATTCGGATCTTAAATAGATTAAGATTGTTAAAAGCACGATAATGGTCCAATTGAATCTTAAACTTTTTTCGTTTTTTATTAGCCGATCGAACAACAATAATATTAACAAATGAAAAATGACTGTAGGACTAAATGAAACTACGGAATAAACAATGTCTGGTATAACGGCATAAAAGATAGAAGTTAAGATTGCTACTTGCTCTCCAAATAATTTATTGCTTAATCGGAAGAGAAAAAAGATAACAAATCCGGAACAAATAATTTGAGAAGATATTACCAACAGATTGATAATAAAGTCACTGTTGAAGCAAAAGAAAGGTAAAATAATTATAGAATAAGCCGGGGGCATATAGGCTGAAGGAAATGGTTTTGCATCATCCTTATATTTAAACTTAAGTGAATCATTCTCAAAATAAAATAAGGAATATCCGTTATTGTGAATTAAGTTTTTAGATATTTCCCCATACTCCCATTGGTTTATATTTTTGATATTAACAAATTGCCAAACAAATATTATTCTTAGCAGAACGGCCAAAACAATTATTATCTCAATTTTTGTTGAAGTTTTCAATCTAATAATCCCTCAAATAGAGAAGATACACGAATGTAAAATAAAAAACCTCACCGCTAACAAAACCGATCACTACATTGGGCATACTATTACTGATGTTCATCTCTCTCCAGTATTAAAAATAGATTCCTATTCCCAACCGAACAAAATTTATTTCCCCTACCCAACCATTAGCTGCCCAGGTATAAACACTTCTGTATATTTCTACCCCCTGTGCATTTTGGGTTACTTCAGAATATTGTTTTTCAAAACGATAAGACCCTGTTAAATATGTTTCCGCAATTAAAGAGACGTGAGAAGTTATGAACCCTTCTACTCCAAATACTGCTGCTACTCCTAAACCTAAATAACAGGATGAACTATAATTCCGGTATATTCGAACATTGGTTTCAATAGTTTTGCGTAGGAAAAGATTTGGATTGATATATGGTCCGGCTCCCAATGAAATTTCCACATAGTTATTTCTAAATATCCTATAATAATACAAGCAATATAAATTAAGATTAATATTATCTGTTCTTTCTTTTAATTCACGATTCCTATCTTCTGAAGCGCTTGATCTATTAAGATAAGAACCGTTTAAATCTGCAATAAACTTTAAAGAAGAATTTTCACTCAGATTAAATTTATAACCAATTGCAAAGCTATTTAAAAAGTAAAAATCAAATGACCTGTTTCGTTCAAAGGATACGGTATCCTTTTCAACTTCCTGAGCAAAAGTGTTAGCACAGATCAGTAAAATCAAAATTACCAGAAAGATTTCACTGCGGTTTTTCATTCTGACTCCATTTAAAATGAAAGAGACGCGTTATAAACGCGTCCCCAAAAAAAATTTTTTTATTTAGTGAACTTTGAGAAATAGTCCTTAAACATATCTTTATGTACCATAAAATCCATTATCTTAAGCTTAACATAATCTTCGCGATAAAAATAATATCCTTTGTCGCCAGTATTGAATGAACCTGAACCCGAATCTTTAATTAAAAACCAGGTAACTCCATCTTTCTCTTCGTAACCAACTAAATGGATTCCGTGATCATCGGTTGTTGTCTCATTGCTGAAACGGAACTGTCTTGCATTTTCATCGATATACTCTGATGGAATATCAAACGTCGGAACCACAGCAACTTTTGTCCAGCTATCATATCCGGCTTCACTCACATCACCGCCAATTGCCATTGTATAACCGTTCTTTATTGCATTTTTAATTATCTTCATAAAATCATCAAGAGGAACATTATAATAATCCTTGCTATGCCACCAGTTATCAGGAACTTCATATTCAACCTGCTTCCAATAAGGCTGCTGCATATAAGAAACGATATCAACATAATCGTCGGGATTCAATTTTAAATAATTTGTCAGATATTCCTTCGGTGTATATTTCTTTCCTTCAACAACAACTTCTGTCGGGGGGACAGTCATATAATAATTTAATATTGATTTTACGACATTGACTACTTCATTTTCATCCCAGGCATTTGTTTCTTTAACATTCTTCAAATAACCATTAATCTCTTTTATAAGTTTGCTGTGATCATAAGCTTTTTGTCCGGGCAACAAACCAGTATATGCTTCGCGGGGTACTGCACCATATTTTTTATAAATTCTTGTAACAGCATTTGCCTCCGAACCTTCACCGACATAAGATTTACCTCGCGTACGAACATACTCAGTTACTTTTTCTACATATTCCCAATAAGCAGTAAACATTGGAGAAATTGATACTTTCTTTCCTGTTAAGCGATAAATTTCCGATTCAAAAAATGATGTTGCAGAAAAAGACCAGCAGGTACCAGTTTGACCCTGATTGACAGGATCATTATGCCAGAAATATTTAAACTCTTCTTTTGATTTGGGGATATCGATTCCCGTAAAATCAAGTTTAAACATCTCTCTTTTTTCTTTGGGCGGATTGTTAAACTCATCGATCATTTTCCTGACTTCAAAATAATATCCGGGTTTTGGTTCAGTAAAAACACCTTTGTTTTTTTCCTGTGCAGTTATAAATGAAGCCGAAATGAAAATCAAAACGGTAAGTATATATAAGTAGGATTTCATACTTTTAACCTCTAATAAGATTGATAAAAAGTAAATTATTATTTGCTTTACAAATTTAGATATATTAAGAACGAGTGAAAATCAAAAATAAAAAAAATTCCCGGTCAGATTGAAGGAGGCACAAACAATCCGCCGGGAATGTAAAGCGAGAATACAGTATAACTAGTACGATATATCGCTTATTTCAATCATCTCTGTTTTCTTATCATACTTCCTCAGGTATTCAATAAACTCAGAATTAAGAAACTTCTGATGAGTTTTTTTATAAGCATTAAGATATCTTTCTACCTGCTTATGAGTTAATATACTTTTCATATAATTTTTCTTTTCATTATCATCAAAAAAGATCCGATAATAATAAAGTTTTGCAGGTTTTGATTTTGCTTTAAGTGCTGCTGTTTTCTTTGTTGTTTTTTTTACCGGCATTGTTTTTCTCCAGGTATTACTAATTAGTTTAAACTTTTCCGTTTTTCTTTATTAATTCTCTTGCAATAATTCCTTTTTGAATCTCGTTTGTTCCTTCAAAAATTCTGTTGATGCGGCTATCACGATAAGTTCTTTCGATAGAAAGCTCCTGCGAATAACCCATTCCGCCGTGAATCTGAACAGCAAAATCAACTATCTTATCCAGGGATTCTGAACAATAGTATTTTACTATTGCTGACTGCCTTGAAATATCTTTCTTCAAATCATAATCAACAGCCGTTCTGTAAACGATTGATTCCATATTGTAAATCATAACTGCCATTTCTGCAAGCATAAATTGTATTGCCTGAAACTGAGCTATCGGCTGATCGAACTGAATTCTCTCTTTTGCATATTTTGTTGATAATTCAAGCAGCTCTTTTGAAACTCCCAGACAAGCAGCTCCTAATCCTAATCTGCCTGCATCAAGAGTTTTCATTGCATATATAAAACCGCGACCATCTTTTCCTATCAGATTTTCTTTTGGTATGCGCATATTTTCAAAACTTAATGCATTGGTAACACTTCCCCTGATTCCCATTTTCTTTTCCGGCGGACCAGCTTTAAAGCCAGGCGTATTTGTTTCCACATAAAACAAGGAAATTCCTTTTTCTGTTCTGGCAAATAATGAAATAACATCCGCAATACCGCCATTCGTTATCCATAATTTCTCACCATTAATTATCCATTCGTCGCCATTCAATTCAGCTTTAGTTTTAAGATGAAAGGAATCAGAGCCGGCTTGTGCTTCTGTTAAACCGAATGCAGCAATTTTTTCTCCGGCAGCTAAAGGAGGAATAAGTTTTTTTCTTTGTTCCTCATCTGCTCCATTAAAAATTGCATTTGTTCCGATAGATTGATGTGCACCAATAAAAGTTGCAGTGCTCATACAGCCACGACCAATTTCTTCCTGCATCAGACAATAGCCAACTTCACCAAAACCGCCGCCGCCATATTCTTCTGGAAAAGCTACTCCCAAAAATCCCAGTTCAGCCATCTTTTGAATTAATTCTTTAGGGATGTATCCTTCTTCATCAATTTTTGCTGCAATAGGTTTAATCTCGTTGATGGTAAAATCCCTGACCATTTCGCGAAGCATATTTTGTTCATCGGTAAACTTAAGTTCGAACATAGGAATAATGCCTTCTTTTTATTGTCAGTTGTTATTGTCAAATAATATTCCATTCATAATAGTTAGATATTGTTTCAAATATCAATAAAAATTAAAGACTGAAAACAAATGCTTTTCATATCAAAGAAGGAGAATAAATGAGGTTCTTAATTATGAGAAGAAAAGAAATTTCTTATTGCAGGACTAAACCATTTTCATAAACTTCCTGCAATTCCTGAGAATCGCTAAATTTCCGCATCAATCCAACTTGCATATATCCTGTACTTTTTAATGTTATTTCACAAATAAACGTATATAGATTATTTGTTTTTAGCGGAGCCCGTTCATGATTAAAGTAATATATTTCTCTTTTATTATCCGGTGTAAAAAATACTACCGGAACTGACTGATCAAACCACTTGTTTTTGCTGTGAACTGATATTGTTACCTCCAATAAATATGAATATCCGCTTAGCTGATAAGTTGTTACCTGAGGGTAAACCATTTTTTGATATCTGCTTGGTTCATATAAGGGCCTTTTATCAATTACTCTAATAAACGGAATGCTGATTTTATAATCTGCCCAATCTTCTTCAAGCTGTGCATAGATATTTATAAAGGATATAATTACAATCAGTGAAGCTTTTATGATAATGCTCTTCATAGTTATTATCTTTTAAATAATTAATAGTGATATAATCGCAATCATCATAAATCATTCCGATTAAGCTGATTTGATTATTTTTCGAAATTGGCTGTTTTGTGGGCGATACTTGCTAAACGTATAACAATTTATTCTATATTATTTAAACAAGCTGTATGGTATAATATTCATATGCTATTGTTTATATACTTGTAAGTTCGGCTTTATTTTTTCCCTGTAATCATATAGAATACGACAGATGTTTTGAAAATTGTCTTCGGATCTTTTTTAATCTGCGTTTTAATTTTTTGCATTCCTTTTTCATAATCTTCATTCGAAAGGTTTGCAAGCTGGGAACTGTGGTTTTTCTTAAGGAACGGATCGTTAAAAACTTCACCACCAATGCGCTCGTTAAAAACTTTCTCTGCTATACTAACATCCGTTTCCCTAAAATCTTTTGAATTCAAAAATTCTTTTATAGAATCTACCGGAACAAATCTCTTTAAATCGTTCTGATATACATTTTCAAAATAATCATACACATACCACTCCTTATCACAGTACGGATCAACCCCAAAAGCGGTAATCATTCCGTTTTGCTTCAATGTTCTTTTACATTCAGATATAAATTTTTTCTTATCAGGAAAATGATGAATAGCATTTACACAAAAAATCAAATCAATCGAATTGTCTTTTACAGGAATGCTGCAAGCATCCGCATTAATCATCTGAGCTTTTGAGTCTCCCCTGTCAAACATCTTTAACATATCTAAAGAATAATCCAGACCAAACACTTTGAGATTTAAGTCATCAAAAGATTTAATCCACTTCCCTGTTCCGCAGCCGGTTTCTAAAATAATCTTATATCCGTTATCAAAAACCAGTTGCTTTAATAGTTTTTCAATATTGGATAAATAATTTTCTTTGTATCTATTGTTGTATGTACAGGCAATTTTAGAATAATCAGTTTTTTGCATTTGAGGTTCTTATAAAATTAATTTTTTTAATATCATTTATAGTAAAAATAAAATTATATCTTGCATAAAAATTCCTAATTGTTTCCTCATAATAACTTATATTTTCAAGAAATATCAGGAATTTATTTATTAAAAGAGTCATTTAATCAGCCTGTATAAATTATTTTAGTAAGGAAGAAGTTACCTGAAAACTTACTCATATTTGCCTGTTTTAAGAAATATTTTAAATATTTTGGGAAAAATATCAGGCATTATTATTGGAAATATTAAATTTTTTGAAATTTTGTGTTGAAAGTTTTTTATTTAGTTATCATATTAATCAGTAATTGTTTAACAAATTATAGGAAACAGTAATTCCCGTCTTATGAATATAACTTCTATTGGTGAGATATTATTCGATATCTACCCTGACCACAAGAAGCTTGGTGGTGCCCCGCTCAATTTTATTTACCACATTAAAAAGCTAACCGACAATGGAAATATTATCAGTCGTGTTGGTAAAGATGTTTTGGGTAATAAAGCAACAAATGAATTAAAGCAAGCAAACATTTCGTTGGATTATATTCAGCAGGATAATCAGCACTCCACAGGCAAAGCGAATGTTACTATTAATGAAGAAGGCGAACCTGAGTTTAATATAGATTCGGATTCTGCTTTTGATTATATAGAACTGATAGATGAAACCGAAAATCTTATAAGTTCAGAAACTGATTGCCTTTATTTCGGAACCCTTGCACAACGATCCGAAGTATCAAGAAACACGATACAATCTTTATTCAACCGCGGAGTAAAATATTTTGCTGATCTTAACTTAAGAGAAAATTTTTACGACGAAGATATTTTAACTTCCACTTTGCAGGCTGCGGATTTTCTAAAAGCAAATTATCAGGAAATGCACATACTTAATGACTTTCTGCTTCAATCTGATTATAACACTGAAAAAGTTGCTTACGAATTGATGGAAAAATTTGGAATTAATATGATAGCCGTAACCAGAGGAAAAGACGGCTCATCTATTTTTGAAAATGGGAAAAGATTTGATCATTCAAGTGTTGATGTTAAAGTTATTGATACAACCGGTGCAGGTGATGCTTTCTCTGCAATTCTGTGCATCGGATATCTTCAGGGACAGGAAAATACTTTTATAAATAAACTTGCAAATGAATTCGCAAATGAGATATGCAAGTTTGAAGGAGCCCTTCCAAAGAATGACAGGATTTACGAAGAGTTCCGTGAACAGTTGGGGTTTTTTTAGGATATTTTTAATCAAAAAGTAATTTTAGCTTTCGTTATCAATTTCAAGGATTGATTATGAAAGCTATTTTCTTTTTTCTGATCTTTTCAATTATTAATTCCGCTCAAACTATTTCTAATACAAGATTAGAAACAATTGTTAAACTGCTTGTTTCCAATTCGCCTGAAATTTCCAAATATGTTTCATCAGATGAATTTGAAATATCCAACAGATTTGGAATTTCTTATGAAGGAATAGATAACAAGTTTTTTATAGCAAACGAATTTCCAAAGATTGATAGAAGTATAAAGTATAACTATAAAATTGAGTCTGTTGATGATGATGATTATAGTCTATTAACAATCTCTATTTCTGCAAAAAACACTTCAAAAGAATATTACTTAAAGGATTCATCAATTATTTCAAAACCATTCTTTTATTCAAGAGATTGGAAAACGAAAGAATCCGAACACTTTAAGTTTTTTATAAGCGATGAAAAATTATTTAACCATTACTCTATTAATCAGCTTGAATCATTTATTACAAAGATGTTTGATGTTCTTAAGTTTTCAAAAGATCAGATAAATCTTATAAAACAAAAAAAAATCTATTACTATCTGTGTAAAGATGAAAACGAAATACAAAAAGTAACCGGATTTGCCACACGCGGAATGTATATTCTTGCTCAGGATTATGTTGTAACAACATATAACACACATTACCACGAGCTTGAACATTTTCTTATCAATTTTAAGCTGAAAAGACTGCCGCTTTACACTCATCCTTTTTTGCAGGAAGGTTTAGCTGTTGCGTTCGGAGGGCGAGGCGGATTAACTGTAAATACAATTCTTGAAACGGGAATTTTTATCATTGAATCAGGCTTTGCTGATTATACAGAGTTACTGAACAGAAACAATTTCCTGAATACCGATGCATCAATATCCTATCCTGTTTCAGGACTTTATACAGATTTTTTAATTAAACAAATCGGTGTCGATGGATTTATTGGTCTTTATAAAAAATATTCTGCAAGCAATAACTTATCTAAAATTGATGTGATTGATAAAAGCCTTCTGCCATCTGATGAGAAATGGAAATCGTTTGTAAATTCTTTATCTAATAGCAACCCAATTAAGCTTGCTGAGAATATTGATCTGAATAATTTTGAACCAATAATAAAAAATGATTCTTTTGAGATTTATAGTAACGATGAAGAATATTTTCCTGACTTGTGACAATTAAAAAAAGAGGCAAAAAAGTTTTGATTATGGCTTAAAAACGTTACTTTTTAAACTGTTAGTCGCACTAAGCTGGTCAATATGAGTAAACTACACATTAGAACTACA
>JAKIZM010000056.1 GCA_022708025.1 Bacteroidota bacterium
CAGCTCTTAGTTTATAAAAATCTTTAAGTGTTGTATCAGCATAAACAACCAAACCAGTGTAAGCAGATAATGGTTCATTGACATAACAGTAAACATCAGCTTCAATAGAGTAGTTAGCTAAAGAAGTAGCACCATTAAGAGCTGTAGCAGAGCCGGTATATGAACCATCTAAATCCTGCAGATGTCCCATAAAATTTCCGCCACCGGCTAAAGGTGAAGGAGCATTTGACATAGGTGCAGCAACTACGGTTTCTTCAGGCAAACCGGTGCTTGGATTAGGATAATAATACCATCCGGCATTTGCTGTCCCTGATTCAAAATCTTCACTATATAGAATCGTTGGAAGTTCTTCAACCACAATATTATCAAAATAACCCGGAATTCCATTGCTGCTCTGCTGGAAAGCATATAAACCAAAACTTCCGGATTTATTTCTTGTTGAAGTTGTATCAGCTATCGGACAGCCGGCTAAAAGTTGTCCGTCAAAATAACACCAGAAACTTGTTTCATTTTCACTTGTGTTTCTAACTTCAATTTTCATCTTGTGCCAACCAGATACTGTTGGGAATAATCCCGGATTATCTACACCTTTGAAATCTTTATTGAACAAAGGAAGAAAAGTATTCGGATCAGATCTGCGTCCTGAGAAATTAATTCTGTCATTTGCATCAAAGTCAGCTCTTAGTTTATAAAAATCTTTAAGTGTTGTATCAGCATAAACAACCAAACCAGTGTAAGCAGATAATGGTTCATTGACATAACAGTAAACATCAGCTTCAATAGAGTAGTTAGCTAAAGAAGTTGCACCATTAAGAGCTGTAGCAGAGCCTGTATATGAACCATCTAAATCCTGCAGATGTCCCATAAAATTTCCGCCACCGGCTAAAGGTGAAGGAGCATTTGACATAGGTGCAGCAACTACGGTTTCTTCAGGTAAACCAGTGCTTGGATTAGGATAATAATACCAGCCGGCATTTGCTGTTCCTGATTCAAAATCCTCGCTATAAATTACCTGAGCAAAAAAATCAGTTGAAAAAAATAATAAAAAAAGTGCGGAGAAAAGTAAAATAGTACCTCTCTTCATAGTAACCTCCGATTAGTTAAATAGTTTAAACAATAATATCAAAATTTATTACTCGTGTCAATAAAAAAATATTATATATGTATAATAACAACTATGCAAAAAACCATTCCTGTACACTTTTCGAGTATAGGAAAGATAAATAATTCTCTGAAGAATTTATTAACGTGTTACGAGAATCCAGGGGAAAGGTGAATCCTTTCCAAAAAAATAATTTGTCAGTTTATTTTTATAGGAGTCTGGGTTAAAAAGCAATTCATATCTGAAATATCTGAACTCATCCATCGTATGGTGAAAATAATGTGAAGTCATTTCCGGCAATCCTATTGAAGTAAAATATTTCAGTGACTTGTTTTTATTATACATTAATTCATTGTTATTGTAAAATGGTGTGTCGAGTATATGAACTTCGCCATAAGTTTTAGAAATAAAAAGAAGTTCTTTCAATAATTTTTCCAGATCTTTAAAGTAGGATAAAGAAGAGTTAAGTATTATTATATTAAAAGTATCTGATGGAAGTGATGATGTTGAGATATCTCCATAAATAAAATGAATATTTTCACGATTAAAAAGTCTGGCGGCTTTTTCAAGCTCTGTTTTTACTATATCAATTCCAAAATATTCATGATCTAATTCTTTGGCAAGCTGACCTATTAGCCATCCGTTACCGCAGCCAACATCAAGGATATTCAGTCCTTTGTTTTTCTTTGAAAGATAATCTCTGAATCTTAAAAAGGATTTAATCCGCATTTCCCATTCGGATTTATGAGGATTTCTTTGTGAGGCGTAAGGCAGCAGTTTTACTTCATCATCGTTATAATTTTTCTTACTGTTTTTTAAATATGCAGAGAATATTTTTTCCAAAGATTGGTCAACATCCGGCAGATGAATTATACCATTTGAATCTTTTCTTTTTTTAAAATCGTCAATTATCATCTTTAAAAATATCTTTTAGGTAAAGATAAAGATGATATTCTATAATAAAGGCATCTGAAAGTATCAGATTAAATATTTAGAGGCAGGAAAACAGGAATCATTTCCGTATTTTTGAGTATCAGATTTTGAAAAATTTCTATTCTGAAAAAGAAAGAGAGGAATGATGGAAAAGATATTATTACTGGGCGCTGAAGCTATTGCTCAAGGCGCAATTGATGGGGGAATGTCTGGTATTTATGCATATCCCGGAACACCATCTACTGAAATAACCGAATACGTTCAAAACAATAAAACTGCAATTGAAAGAAATCTGCACAGACTTTGGTCTGCTAATGAAAAAACAGCAATGGAAGCCGGACTTGGAATGAGCTATGCCGGCAAACGTGCAATGGTTTGTATGAAACACGTTGGATTAAATGTTGCTGCTGATGCTTTTATTAACTCTGCAATAACGGGTGTTAACGGCGGCTTGATTGTAACAGTTGCTGATGATCCTTCAATGCATTCATCTCAGAACGAACAGGATTCAAGATTCTTCGGAAAGTTTGCGATGATACCAATCTTTGAACCGGCAAATCAGCAGGAAGCTTACGAAATGGCGTATGAAGGATTTGAATTATCCGAAAAACTGAAAGTACCTGTTTTATTAAGAATAACAACCAGATTATCACACTCAAGATCAGGAATTGAAAGAAGACCTTTAAAACCTGAAAACAAATTAAGTTATCCTGAAGATCCTATTCAGTTTGTATTGTTGCCAGCAAACGCAAGGAAAAGATATAAAGGTTTGCTCGGCTTGCAGTCTCTAATGGAACAGGAATCTGAACGATCATCTTTTAATACTTATTATCCGGCAAGAAATAAATCAATTGGAATAATAGCTTGCGGAATTTCATTTAATTATCTGATGGAAAATTTTCCGGATAGAATATTTCCTTATCCGGTTTTACAAATTGGTCAATATCCTTTACCATTTACAAAAATTGAAAAAATAGTAAATGAGTGTGAACAAATTATTGTACTGGAAGATGGTTATCCTTTTGTTGAAGAAATGTTAAAAGGATTTTTGGACAGAACTAATAAAATAAAAGGAAGATTGGATGGTACAATTCCGCGTGACGGTGAATTGAATCCCGATTTGGTTGCTAAAGCACTTGGTAAAAAAGTAAAGACAGGTATGAAAATACCATCAATTGTAACTAACCGCCCGCCCGAACTTTGTGCCGGCTGCAGTCATCGTGATATATACAATGCACTTAATGAAACAATGAAAGAATTCGGCAAGCAAAAAGTTTTTTCTGATATAGGATGCTATACACTTGGTGCTCTTCCTCCTTGGAATTCGATCAATTCCTGTGTTGATATGGGTGCATCAATTACAATGGCTAAAGGTGCGGCAGATGCAGGTGTTCGTCCGTCAATTGCAGTTATTGGTGATTCTACTTTTACCCATAGCGGAATGACTGCATTGCTTGATTGTGTTTATGAAAACTCGCCGGTTACAGTAATAATTTCTGATAATGCAGTAGCCGGAATGACAGGAGGACAGGAATCACCTGCAACAGGAAAGCTTGAAGAAATTTGTATCGGTTTAGGTGTAAAGCCGGAACATGTAAGGGTTCTAACTCCTTTACCAAAATATCACGATGAAATGGTAAAAGTACTGTGTGAAGAAATTATGTATGATGGTGTATCTGTTATTATTTCCAGAAGAGAATGCATTCAAACTGCAAGCAGAACCAAGCGCGAGCAAAAAGCGAAAACAGAGGAGATTGCTAAATGAAATCAGATATAATATTATCAGGTGTTGGGGGACAAGGAATACTTTCAATTGCTGCTGTAGTTGGAATGGCTGCATTGGAAAATGATCTTTATCTGAAACAAGCTGAAGTTCACGGAATGAGTCAACGAGGCGGTGCTGTTCAATCACATTTAAGAATTTCTGAAAAAGAAATTGCCAGCGATCTTATTCCTGAAGGCAGTGCGGATATAATAATATCAGTAGAACCAATGGAATCATTGCGATATTTGCCTTGGTTATCTGAAAACGGATGGCTCGTTACAAACTCAACCCCGTTTGTAAATATTCCGAATTATCCCGATATGGAAAAGCTGCTTGCAGAAATAGAAAGTCTGCCGAGAAGAATTATACTCAACGCTGATGAAATTGCCAGGCAGATAAAATCACCGCGTTCATCAAATATGGTTATTCTTGGTGCAGCATCTCCGTTTATTGATATTCCATATAAATCACTTGAAAACGGAATAAGAAAAATCTTTGGACGAAAAGGGGATAAGGTGGTTCAGCTTAATATTGACGCTTTAAAAGCGGGAAGAGATTTTTCGGAAACAAATAAAAAGTAATTTAATATTAAATTATAAAGTCGCAGAAAGAATACTCTGCGACTTTTTATTTTATAGTAATAAATATTTTTAAGATTTTGCCCAGGCTTCTACATCATCAACTTCTTTTGGAATAGGTCTTCCAAGAACTTTATATCCAGTCTGTGTAACTAAAATATTATCTTCAATCCTTATTCCTCCAAAGTCACGATATTCTTCAACCCTGCCATAATCAATATAGTTCTTGAACTTCTTTTTGGATTTCCAAAGATCAATTAATTCGGGAATAAAATAAATTCCCGGCTCACAGGTAAAGACATATCCTGGTTTAAGTTCTTTGCCCAATCTTAAATAAGATAATCCAAACTGATCGCTGCGTTTGGTAGCATTATCATAACCGACATAATCTTCGCCAAGATTTTCCATATCATGAACATCAAGTCCCATCATATGTCCTAATCCATGCGGCATAAATAGTGCGTGTGCACCTGCTTTTACTGCAGCATTCAAATCACCTTTCATCAATCCCAATTGAGATAAACCGGCTGCAATTATTTTTGCTGCTGTCAGATGTACATCAACATGCTTTACACCCGGCTTGATCATATTGATAGCATTTTTTTGAGCAGTAAGAACTATCTCATAAATTTCTTTTTGTTTAAAAGAAAATTTTCCTCCAACCGGAGTTGTTCGTGTAATGTCACTGGCATAATGTAAAAGCGATTCTGCACCTGCATCACAAACTAAAAGATCACCCTCTTTAAGAATGTTGCCGTGATAATGATTATGAAGTGTTTGTCCGTTTTTAGAAACAATTGGGAAAAATGACACTCCATTTCCGAGAGAAAGTGAAATGCCCTCTATTGCGCCGGCAATATCTCTTTCGACCACCCCCGGTTTTGCCATACGCATTGCAGTTGTGTGCATTTGATAAGCAATTTCCATAGCATATTCTATTTCAGCAATTTCTTCTTCAGCTTTTACTGATCTTTGAGCTACTACAGCTTCAATTAATTTTTTAGAAGATTTAGCTTTCAGCCGGAAGGGATTTTCATCCAACAACTTTGTCAGTTTAAGAACCTGATCACCTCTGTAAGGCGGTAAAAAATGTATTTTGCTTTGTTTTCTTTTCTTCAGCTTAATAAACTTTTGCAAATTATCTATATGGTCAGAAAACTCAACACCGGCTAATGAAGCCAGATCAACAAGTTTTGTCTGCGAACCCATCCAGACAGTATCTTCAACCTTAAATTCATAACCAAATAAATATTCTTTATTATCATCAAGATCAATTATACCGAACATATCGGGAATATCTATTCCGAAATAATAAAGAAAGGAACTATCCTGCCGGAATCGATATTGATTGCCAGGGTAGTTCATTGGGGCTTCATCATTGCCGGGGAAAAGCAACACTCCGCCTTTAAAATTTTTTTTCAATTCATTTCTTCTATCGATATAAACCTGTTTATCAAACATAAATCACCTTCAAAAGAATTATTTCAAATATGTTTATGTAAAATTATTGAATAATTGTGTGGATATCCAGAAAGCAGAATAAAAAAATGATTAACAAAAAATCTTTAACCAACGTAAAAAAAGGAAACGAAGCGAAGTAATTCCTTTTTTTGCTAATCTTATAAAAACGAAATAAGATTATTTTCTTTTACTGATGATCATTATAAAAAAGAAGATAAATGCCTGCAGTAAAATAATTGTTGCTCCGCTTGGTACATCGAGGTAATAAGATATCCATAATCCAATCAGAGCTGTAACTGTGCCGGTTATTATTGAAAGCAATGTCATCTTGCTAAAAGATCTTGATATTAATCTTGCAGCAGCAGGCGGTATAACTAAGAAAGCAGCAATCAAAACAATGCCAACAACTTTTATTGAAACCACAACAGTTACAGAAATTAAAACGCTTAGCAGGTAATCATCAAGGATAACAGGAATACGATCTGTTTGTGCAAGCTCTCTGTCAAAAGACGAATAAGCCCATCTCTTCCAGAATGGAAATAATAGTAATGTTATGATAATTAAAATCGCGGGTACAATTATATCTGTAATCGTTACTGATAGTATTGATCCGAATAAATAATTAAAAGCATCACTTGAATATTGTCTTTTAAGAAAAATAAAAATTACTCCGAGTGCCATTGATACAGAAAAGAAAATACCGATTGTTGTATCACCGCCAAGATTGGTTTTATCTTTTACCCAGGTAATTCCGATTGCAACCAGAATTGTAAAAGGCACTGCAATCCAAAGCGGCTCCTGATTAAGCAGAACGCCAAGTGCAACTCCACCAAAAGCAGCATGCGCAAGACCACTGCCAAGAAAACCTAATCCTCTTTGAACGATAAAGACACCGTAATAGCCTGAAAGAAATCCAACCAGTACACCTGCAATTAAAGCACGCTGCATAAACTCTATTGAAAAAATCTCAAACATCTTTCGGCTTAATTTGTGATTTTACTTTTATGAACGTGTCCGATATGACCAAATGCAAATCTTAAATTCTGTTCGCTTAAAGAATCTGCCGGCGGACCAAAGCTTACCTGTTTACGGTTTAATAATAACACAAAATCAGAATGATGATTAGCTACATGCCAGTCGTGTGTAATCATTAAAATAGTAGCGCCGGATTTTTGCTGATATGCTTCCAGCAGATTATATAAATCTGCTTCACCTATTGCATCAATGCCTGAAGCTGGTTCATCAAGTACGACAAGCTTTGGATTTCTTACAATGCTTCGGGCAAGGCATACTCTTTGTAATTCACCGCCCGAAAGTTCTGAAAGTGTTCTGTTAGCAAGTTTATCTGCATTTACAAGTGACAATGCTTCCAGAGCTTTCTTTCTTTGTTCGCCTTTTATCAGCCAGGGCCATCTTCTTGTAATACCGGATGAAACAAGTTCTATTGCAAGGGCAGGGAAAGATCTGTCCATTGTTTTTATTTGTGGAACATAACCAATTAGCGAAGGATCAACTTTGTCCGGATTGTTTCCGAAGATTCTTACATCACCTTTTGTATATGAAACTAATCCTAATAATATTTTCATCAAAGTTGTTTTACCCGCACCATTCGGTCCCACAATAGATACGAAGGAATTTTCCGGAACTGTTAGATTAATATCTTCCAGTACTTTTATTTCGCCGTAGTTAAACGATAAATTTATTATTTCAATTACCGGGATCACTTTAATGCACTCTTAATGATTTTGAGATTATACAAAATTATATCCTCATAACTCATTCTTCCTTCAATTCCGCCAATCGGGTCAAGTTCATATTCATTAATTCCCGATGATTCAGCCAGAACTTTAGCAGGCTTATCACTCTGTTGCCTGTTTGTAAAAATCGTTTTTACGTTTTCTTGTTTTACCAGATCAATTAAATTCTTAATGTTCTTTGGTGTAGGCTGACTGCCCGGCGCTATTTCCAATGAGCCGGCAACTTTGAAATCATATCGTTCGAAAAAGTAGCTGTAAAAAGGATGAGCAGTAAAAACATTTCTGAATTTCAATGATTCAGTTTCATTTTTGATTTTCTCATCAAGTTTGGTTAGCTTTTCCGAAAACTTTTCAGCATTAAGATTTAATGTTGCTTCGTTTGCGGGATCAAGTTTAATTAATTCTTTTAAAAGATTCGGGATCATAGCACGAACAACATTCGGATCAGTCCAGAAATGCGGATCGACTCCCATATTTTCCATATCAGTATCAGATTGTTCATCTGAGTGAAAATGTGGAATCTTTATATTAATTAAATAATTTTCAGGAACTAAAGAAAGCAATTCAATTTTATTTTCAACATTTATCTTTGCAGCCCATCCGTCAAGTGTTTCTGTACCATAAAAAAATGCTTTTGAATTTTGGATTGATTGAAAATCGGATGGCAGCATCTCATAAGTATGCGGGTCAGCACCGGCAGGAAGTATCGCCTTAACAGAAAATCTGTCGCCTGTTAATTCCTGTATAATTGCTTTGAACGGATAAATTGTTGTAACTATTTCGGATTTGTGTTCTTGTTTAGAACAAGCTGTAACAATAAGGATAAGTAACAAAATAAAAACAGATCTTTTCATTTTTTCTTTTTGATCAATTCTTTTTGCTTTCTGAACATAAAAAACAAACCTGCAGCAACAAAAGGAATACTGAGTAACTGACCCATATTTAAAAACATATTCTGTTCAAAAGGCGATTGATTCTCTTTAATGAACTCTACAAAAAACCTGAATCCGAAGATCAGAACTAAAAACAACCCGAACAGATAACCTTGTTTTGTTTTTTTATCAGTTTTTAAATAAACAAAATATAAAATGAAAAATGAGATAAAGTAAAAGATTGATTCATAAAGCTGCGCAGGATGGCGTGGAATATCATCAACTCTGATAAAAATGAAAGCCCACGGAACATTAGAAGCTTTACCGATGATTTCAGAATTAAACAGATTACCTAAACGAATCAAAGCACCGCCAAGAGCAACCACAATTACTAATCTGTCCAGAATCCAGAGCATTGATTTATCTTTTTGTTTTTTTGTTAGAAGATAAATGGCGGTAATGATTCCGATTGCAGCACCGTGACTTGCAAGTCCGCCTTCCCAAACTTTAATAATTTCAATTGGATGGGATAAATAATAGACAGGATCATAAAACAAGCAATGTCCGAGTCTTGCACCAATCACAGTTCCAAGTATTACATAAATTGAAAGCTGCTCAAGATCAGATTGTGGTTTTTTTTCGTTCCTGAAGATTTTGGAAAGAATTATATAGCCTAATACGAATGTTGATGCAAATAATAATCCATACCAGCGAAGTGAAATAGGACCAAGTTTAATTATTTCAGGGCTAACATTCCAAAAAATTGATGCGAAGTTCATTTAAATTTTAAAAATGTTTTAGATTACTTGTAAATATAGTTTGATGATTAAAGGGATGCAAAGTTAATAATTGCCCGTAATTACTTTTTAAAGTTTAATTATAAACAGAAACTATGTAAGTAATGAAAGATAAAACTATTCTTTCTTTTTTCTTCCGCCCTTTTTCTTTGTTGTATTATCATCAACATCTTTAGCAAGCTTAACACATTCATCAAAAGTAAATGACGATGGCTCACGGTCTTTAGGGAGCTTTACGTTTTTCTTACCCGCTTTTAGATATGGTCCCCATCTTCCATTCAGTATTTGATAAGATGGGTTTTCATCAAAAACTTTTATAATTTTTTCTGAATCGGATACACGTTTTGCTTCAATTACATTAATTGCTTCTTCTTCACTAATCGTGTAAGGATCATAATCCTTTTTCAAAGAATAAAACTTACCATCGTGTCTTAAATAAGGACCAAATCTGCCGATAGCTGCAACTATTTCCTTATCTTCAAAAAACCCGACAACTCTTGGAAGATTGAATAATTCCAATGCTTCTTCAAGTGTGATTTGTTCAAGTTTCTGATCTTTCCTTAAACCGGCATAATCAGGTTTTGCATCAGGATCGTTTGGATCTGTTAATTGAGCAACAGGACCAAACCTTGCAATCCGTACTGAAACTGTTTTCTTCGTTTTAGGATCAACTCCAAGAATTCTTTCGCCGTTTACACGTTCAGAATTCTCAGTAGTGTGCTCAACTTTTTTATGGAAAGGATGATAAAAATCTTTGAGCATTTTATGATAGCTCATCTTGCCTTCAGCGATTTCATCAAGCTCATCTTCAATCCGAGCAGTAAACTGATAATCCATAATTTGAGAAAAATGCTGAATGAGAAAATCAGTTACGAGCATTGCAATATCAGAAGGGAAAAGTTTTCCCTTATCAGCTCCGAAAATTTCTGTTTTTACTTCGCTGCTTATTATTTTTTTCTTATTTAATGTTAATACTTTATACTCTCGTTTGGTACCGGTTCTTTCATCTTTATTTACATAACCGCGTTTTTGTATTGTGCTGATCGTTGGAGCATAAGTAGAAGGTCTGCCGATACCAAGCTCTTCAAGTTTTTTTACAAGACTTGCTTCTGTATAACGGGGTGATGGACGCGTAAATCTTTCGGTTGCCACGACTTCCTTCATATCAAGTTTTTGTCCTTCCTTCAGCGGAGGGAGAATTGCATCAAAACCATTTTCAGAATTTTCATCATCAGTATCTTCAAAATAAACTTTTAGAAATCCGTCAAACTTAATTACTTCACCTTTGGCAGTAAGAAAATCTTTAATTCCTGTAATTTTTATTTTTACAGTTGTTCTTTCAATATCAGCATCACTCATTTGTGAAGCTATTGCACGTTTCCATATCAATTCATATAAAGCTTGTTCTTCTTTTGACCCGCTGACTTTTTGATGATTAAAATCAGTTGGACGTATTGCTTCGTGTGCTTCCTGTGCTGATTTAGATTGTGTTTTAAACTGTCTCTTATGACGATAATCTTTTCCGTATTCGTTATTAATTGTCTGTTCAGCAGCATTAAGTGCAAAATCAGAAAGACTAACTGAATCTGTACGCATATAGGTTATCTTTCCTGATTCATACAATCTCTGTGCAAGCAGCATTGTTCTTGATACTGAATAACGAAGTTTTCTTGCGGCTTCCTGCTGCAAAGTTGATGTTGTAAATGGTGCTGCAGGTGAACGTTTAACTGGTTTTTTCTCCACACTTTCAACAATAAAATCTGCAACAGAACATTTCCTCAAAAAATCTTCTGCTTCTTTTTCAGTTGGTAAAAATCTTGCAAGCTCTGCTTTAAGATTTGTTTTATTTCCTTTTTCATCTTCAACAATAAAGTTAGCAATAACTTTATAACGCGATTCCGGTACAAATGAATCAATCTCTCTTTCTCTTTCAACAATCAATCTAACCGCAACTGATTGAACACGTCCTGCAGAAAGTCTGGATTTAATTTTACGCCATAATATTCCGGATACTTCAAAACCAACCAGACGATCTAAAATTCTTCTTGCCTGCTGAGCATCAACAAGGTTATAGTCAATGCTGCGTGGATTTTTAATCGCATTTAATATTGCAGATTTTGTAATCTCTCCGAATACAATTCTTTTTATTTTTTCTTCTTTAAGACCCAATGCTTCTTTAAGATGCCACGAGATAGCTTCACCCTCGCGGTCTTCATCAGTAGCAAGCCAAACTGTTTCTGCTTTTTTAACCAATGCTTTTAATTCAGTTACAACTTTCTTTTTATCTTCAGGAATTTTATAAAGCGGTTTGAAGTTGTTTTCAATATCAACACCTTTATTTTTTTTCTCAAGATCACGTATGTGTCCGAAGCTTGATGCAACTAAATATTCTTTGCCTAAATATCCTTCGATAGTTTTTGCTTTAGCAGGAGATTCTACTATTACTAAATTTTTTGCCATTATATCTTCTAATGTTAATCACATCTGATTTATAAGATATGATAAATAATTAACATCACTCTCCGACTGCGCTCAGAGTGATTTATATCTAAATTATATTCAGTCATACTGAGCAAATCGAAGTATGACTTTTCTTAAACTTACGATAAAATCCGGATTTATATTAAAATCCGAACTTTATTTCTGAAAAAACGCTTGCAAATTAACCGATAAATAAAATAAAATTCAAAGTAAATAATTTGAGCCAGTTCATTTTACTTATAATTTCTTCATTTTTGTAAATAAAATTTTCTTAATATTTGAGATATAAATCATAATATTTGATTACATTGAACCTAAAACTTATTCTAAAAAAAATATTTCAGATTTTAGCAGTACCATTTATTCTGCTTATCAAAATTTATCAATTATTTGTTTCACCGCTTTTTCCATCTTCGTGCAGATATACTCCAACTTGTTCACATTACACAGCAGAAGCATTAAAAAAGTATGGATTATTTAAAGGCGGCTGGCTTGGAATAAAAAGAATATTACGATGTCATCCGTGGGGCGGAAGCGGTTATGATCCAGTTCCATAATCATAAATTAATTTTTTGCAAGCACTGACTGAAATAAATTATTACCAACTTGTTTATAGAAAAAGCTTACATTGTTTTAAATGACGAAGAATGATTCAACAAAAAAAATGTCTTTCAGAAAAAGGGTGTTAAAATTCTTTAAATGGATTTTAAAACTTGCAATACTCTTTTTTGTTGTTTCAGTTCTGCTTGTTTTTTCTATGAGGTGGATAAATCCAATTACAAGCTCAATAATGATACAGAGACAGATTTCAGGATTTATTAAAGGGGATTTTGAACTAATACATTATAATTGGGTAAGCTATAATAATGTTTCCAGGTATGTGCCGATTGCAATTGTAGCGGCAGAAGATCAAAACTTTCCGGATCATTTTGGCTTTGACTTTAAACAAATCGAGAAAGCTCTAAAAGAAAATAAACGCGGAAAAAGAATTCGTGGTGCGAGCACTATTACTCAACAGGTTGCAAAAAATCTTTTTCTTTGGGAAGGAAAAAGTTTTATCCGCAAAGGTATAGAAGCCTACTTTACATTGTTAATTGAACTTCTATGGGATAAAGAACGAATTCTTGAAGTACATATGAATATTGCTGAAATGGGAGATAAAATTTTTGGCGTTGGAACTGCAAGCGTTGTATATTTCAAAAAATCTCCTTCAAAATTAACAATCAGTCAGGCTGCATTATTAGCTGCAATATTACCTAATCCTAGAAAATATTCTGTTTTAAAACCAAGTGGATATGTAAGAGGCAGGCAAAACTGGATAATCAGACAAATCAATTCACTCGGAGGTCCGGATTATCTGAAAGATATTTAGACAATTTATTTTAGCAGCAATTTAGTCGTTGAATTCCGGTAATTTTTTAATTTAATTTGAGTAGGATTAATCCTGATGCTTTTTGCAAATGCAGCGAAATAGGATTCTTGTTTTTGATGGGAATAGTTAAACAAGATGAATGGGAATCTAAAATATTTCTCTTAATAAATTGGACTACAGATACAATAAGAGAGATTTTATTGTTCAAAAAAAATTAAAAAGCACGATAATTTTTTGAGAAAATAAAAAATCAGAATTTTTATAAAAGAATTTTGAATTATTGATCTTTTTTAATTTAATTTCTAAAGGCAGAAAATTTTAATTTCAGGAGAATTCTATGAAAAAGTTATTTTTGTTTCTATTTCTTTTCAACTCATTTTGTTTATTTGCACAAAGCGACAATGATACCCAAGGGGAAAAACTATCTTTTACGACTTTAAGATTGAACCTTCAAGCGAATGTTTTACAAAAGCTTACCCTTATTGACTCTTTCAGCGAAGAAGATTTTTATTTAAACAACACTTTTTCTGCTGGAGTGGAATTTGTATCTAAGTATAACGAAAGCTTGAACTTCGGTATCGGCTTTTTTTATCAATTGCCAACATCGATTGCTTCGTCTAGAGCTAAGATGAGTATATTTCCTGTATATGCATTTATTGATTTTCCATTTATTACAAATGAAATTTTCCCTGTTCAATTTACTGCACAATTTGGATATGCATTTCTTGCAGTTAGCGGTAGTTTAAAAAAAGCTTATAATGGAATTTACCACGCACTTGGTTTTACAACTGTACTTTCCAGGAATTTACAAATTAAGTTTTTATATGCACACAATTATGGTGAAGTAAACCTGGATGCGAATAGCTATGATTTACGGAAAGAGAGTCTGACGTTAGCTTTGTACTTTGAAATCTGAATAAGATATAGAGAGACAAAAAAAATTTCGAAACAATTAACGTTTATTTAAAATTCTGTAAGTGTATCTTTTTCTATTTTGCATCATATTATACTGTTGCTATTAGGAATTTCATCTGAATATTTTAAATAAAAAAATCCCTCTGATTTATTTTCAAATCAGAGGGATTAAGTTATACTGTTTTACTCAGCAGATCTTATTTGATTAAAATCATTTTCTTAATGTCCTGGAATTTCTGTCCATTTACACCATTGGCAGTCAATTTATAAAAATAAATTCCGCTGGTTACATTTCTTCTTCCATTATCCATTGCATTCCAATTAACAGAATGGCTGCCTGTGGTCATTTGTTGATTTATAAGAGTAGCAACTTCCTGACCCAGAATATCATAGATGACAAGCCTTACTTCAGATTCAACAGGAAGTGAAAAGTTAATTGTTGTAGCCGGGTTAAATGGATTGGGATAGTTTTGTCTTAAAACAAACTCTGAAGGTGAAACACTATTGTTCTGATTTTCATCAATATCGGTAACTGATTTCTCAATATATGCTAAACCTAATATATTTTTTATTCCTATTGAACCGATAATATTACCTGCACCAGTTGATGTATTGATACTGATAAAGTCACTTACTTCTGAGGCTGATCCGATTACACCATAAAGATTGTTGTTATCATCAAAAATAATATCATTAGTTTGTTTACCTAATCGGGTATGTCCGACTATTGTTGTATCACCGGTTGAAATATTAACTTTAAAAATTGCATCCTTATTTGGAAGATTAGGTGCACGGGAAGTTGCCCAAAGTTCATTTGTTTCAGGATTAAATGTCATTCCAAGATATGAACCTTTTGCTTTAACAAGAAAAGTAGTTGAACCATCTTCTATATTAATTGTATAAAGATCACCTGTTCTTGTTATTCCATATAAAACTCCGGCAGTATCAAATGCTATTGCTGCCATTGAAGGAATATTAAATGTAAACAAATGGTGTGCTTTACCTGTTCCAGCATTCAATTTTAAAAACTTAGCATAAGATGATTCAGATATAATTCCATATAATTTACCATCAAGCGGATTTATCGAAACACTTTTAATCTCATTATAAAAAGTTGAACCGATAACATTTCCTGTTCCGGTAACAGGGTCGATAGTTACAAGATCTCCGCTGTTTTGAACTCCGGAAGAAGCATAAATTGTTTTTTCTAAAGCAGCGCTAATTGCATACCCGGTTCCTGTTAATCTTATTCCGGTAAATCCAGAATCATTTGTAGTAACAGGATATATAACATCAAAGTTTCCTGTGGTAGAAGGGGAGAACTGAAATTCTAATTGAACAGAATCCATTGATGGTATTGTTAAAGGAAAAGAGAATGAAGAAACAAAATTAAAGTCTGCAAAGCTTGAAGGAATATTTGTAATAATTAAACTCTGATTACCATAATTAGCAACATTGATAGTTTTAATGGTACTTTTGGTTCCTTTTTCTACTTCTCCAAAATCAATTGAGTCAGGATCTACATACGCAAATACTCCGGGACGCAATCCAATAGCAAAGTCTCCAATCATAAATGTACCACTTTTGTGGATGTTTCTTACAGACACAAAAGTATTTTGTAATGAATAATCTTTACTGTTGGGATTTGTATCCCAATCAAACCTTTTATTGTTTGTTGAACCTGGAAACGGATCACCTGCATCGCCACGATTTTGATTATTATTCAGATTACGTAAACCATCAGCTTGTTCAAGATCAACTTTATAACGATTTTCATTTTGATTTCCTTGCTGTGAATCATCTACATGAAAAATCAAGAAACCAGAATTTCTAAGGTTTTTATCGAATCCGATTTTTTGTCTGTTTTCAACCAAAAAATATTGATTTGTTATTGTACTGTTTTTCCACATTCTATAAACAACAGGATTTTCTTCAACATTAGGAACAACAAGAGAATCCTGATAAGAAGTAAAATTTATTGGAGTAACCCAACCGAGTTGTATTTTGCACCAGGCACTCATATGAGTTGGAGTTTCAGGAGAAGAATCATTTCCACCCCAGCTTCCGGCAGACATTAAACACCAGTTTCCTAATCCTTCAGATGAATAATCGGTATCATATAAATCTGGCAGTCCGAATATATGTCCGAATTCATGAGCAAACACACCGATTTCAATAAGTGAACCATTTGAATTACTGCTGCCATTTCGTTCTGGCATTATTGCATAGTCACCATCTATAATTACATTTTTACCCGAAACGGGATCAATATCATTAGTAGTAAATGGTTGATTGCTGTAATTTCTGAAACTCCATCTGTGTGACCAGATATTACTAGCTCCAGCTTCGGCTCCGGCGCCTGCATGAACAATAGCGATAAATCCAATATGTGGTTTACCTGCACCATCATAGTATTGAATATAGTCAGCAAAATTAAGAGTCGGATCAGCGGCTTGTAATAATTCCCACACAAAACGTGGTCCGCCGTTTGTTCCCAAACCATTATTTGTACCAACATAATCATTTAAAGGTCTGGGCAGTGTGTACCAACCTTGCGCATCTCCGGAAAAGTGAAGTTGATCATAAGATACTTCTTTATAATAGTCAGTAATAGTGCCAGTTGGATTTGGTCCATCGTAAAGTTTTGCTTGAAATTCTTGTTGTGTATAAAACCCTGATAGATCGGGATATTGTCCAAGCAAGGTAATGGCGTTTACTGTGTCAGTTGCTAATGTAGATTCAGGTAATAATCCTTGTGTAATTTTTTCTCTTGTTTGTTTTCTCTCCTGAAATTTTTCAGCGTAAAAGCCTTTAGAATATTCTTTCTGAATCATCTGATGAAATTCTTTTACATGCGGCGGAATTGTAATGCCTTTTTGAGATGATACTTGTGCAACAGAGCTGGTTATATAAAGAAAGGAAAAAATAAGTACAGAATAGATGGTATTTTTAATCAATGTGATCTCCTGAGAATTTGTTTATACTAGAATCTTATATGATAAATTAAACACTATAAGTTTATGATACAATTATAATTTTTTAATCTACTTGTAAAATATTATTTATCTTTTTTCTCTTACTAAGTATTCATATCCGGTATTTATATTATTAAAAATCTTGCACTAAGATTTGAAATTGTAATATAAGCAGTTGAATATAACAGTGTTTTATAAGCATTTAATGGTGTATTTATTTTTTTGTTCTTAATAATCTTTTCTGGTTTTTATTAGTTTATTTTACTTGTTTCCAGTCAATATTAACCGCCAAGTACCAAAAAATTTTCGGGTTTTATTGAATTATGTTGAATTCTTTAATGGCATATAACTTGAAAAAAGTGATGATTACTGAAAGCGAAAAAACATTAATCCATAAATAATTTTACTAGTAAATAATTATTTATGTTCAGATATAAGCTTGTAATGACTAACTCAACAGCTTTTACTAAAACAATTTTATCTTGAACAGTTTAGAACAGGAACAATAAATTTTTTAGATGCCCGAACTCAATAAACAACTGCAATCTTTAACATTGATTTGATAAGTTTGAAAGGGAAAGATATGAGAACTGCCGTCTTTTTATCAGCATTTGGTGTATTAATTTTTTCTACAAATATTTTTTCACAGTCTGTTAATTTTTCTATATCTGTTGAAGAATCGCTTAGAACAATCAGTCCGTATATTTATGGTACCAATCAATTGTTAACTGAAGAAGAACATTGGGGTGCGCTTAGGCAGGGCGGCAATAGATTAACAGGATACAACTGGGAAAACAATGCTTCTAACGCCGGAACTGATTATATAAATTCTAATGATGGGTATCTTACCTGGATTGCAGGAATACAAAATGAATATGAGCCCGGAATTGTTACAACTACTTTTAGAAATAAATCAATTCAATTAAATGCGTATTCACTTATTACGTTGCAACTTGCCGGTTATGTTGCAAGAGACAAAAAGGGCACAGTAACCCAACAGCAAACCGCACCATCATCACGATGGCGCGAAGTTAAGTTTGAAAAAGAAAATACGTTTTCTCTTCAACCTGATACATCAGATTCTTTTGTTTATCTTGATGAATATGTAAACTTTCTGGTTGATAAATTTGGTATGGCAAATACATCAACAGGAATAAAAGGTTACTCATTGGATAATGAACCGGATTTGTGGAATTCAACTCATCCCAGAATTCATCCTTTACAAGCAAAGTGTGTTGAAATTGTTCAAAAGGGCATTGATGCCGCTACTGCAGTAAAAAATGTTGATCCATATCTGGAAACTTTTGGACCAGTGCTTTATGGATTTAATGGATACTACGATTTTCAATCAGCTGAGGATTGGAATTCTGTCAGGTCAGGAACTAATTATCAATGGTTTATTGATTATTATCTCGATAAAATGAAACAGGCAGAAATCTCATCAGGCAAAAGATTGCTTGATGTTTTAGATATTCACTGGTATCCTGAAGCAAGAGGTGATAACAGAATTACAGGACAAAACGCTAATACAACTGCTGATAAACTTGCAAGAGTTCAGGCGCCAAGAACTTTATGGGATTATAACTATCAGGAAAACAGTTGGATTGCTCAGTGGTTTAATTCGTATTTGCCTTTAATACCAAGATTAAGACAATCTATTGATCAATTCTATCCGGGAACCAAAATTGCCTTCACAGAATTCTCTTACGGCGGCGAAAATGATATTACCGGAGCAATTGCAATAGCAGATGTGCTTGGTATATTTGGTAAATATGATGTTTATCTCGGAACTTTCTGGCAGCTTAATTCTCCTTCAAACTATATATCATCTGCTTATAAAATTTATAGAAATTATGATGGTAATTATTCAACCTTCGGAAATTTCTTTCTGCCTTCATTAACAAGTGATAGCGTAAACACATCTGTTTATGGTTCAACGAATGATGCAGGAAATGAAATTCATCTTATGGTAATTAATAAAAAACTTGATGAAAGTGTTAATGGTAATTTTTCTATTGCGTCGCAGAATAATATTCTGAGCGGCAGAGTATGGAAATTAGATGAGAATAGTCCGCAAATTACAGAGATCAATCCTGTTACAAATATTGTAAATAATAGTTTCTCATATTCTTTACCGGCTGCTTCTGTATGTCATTTTGTTTTACAAACTGATGTTGTTAGTGTTGAAGAAGAAAATCCATTACTCCAAAATTATTATTTAACAGCATATCCTAATCCGTTCAATCCTTCTTGCAGAATTGAATACAATGTTCCGGTCCATTCTAATTCATATATTAATATTTATTCCGTCAATGGTGAATTAGTAAAAAGCTATAATGAACTTTCCGGTGCGGGAAATTTAATCTGGGATGGTTCAAACAGAAACGGACAAAAAGTTTCAAGCGGAGTTTATTTTGCCACGCTTAACAGTAATGGTGAAATACTATCAACTCAGAAATTAGTTTTAATGAAATAAAAGTGTTTGACTGAAATAGTCTCGCAAGATAGGTTATTCAAAAAATCTGAAGTTAATTAAATAGGATATATAATAATAATTTCGCTGTAACTCGGAGTTTATCCTGATTACAAAGGGACTTCGCAGTATTTAGCTAATTTCTTACTTTAACCATTTACATAAAATTATTTACACTACTGATAGACCTAAGGAGTAAATAAATTTTTAATCTATAGTCTCTGATATATAATAGTATTTACAGTTTATGTTTTACATTAAAACATAAAAAACCTCAAAAGTATTGCATAAATACCTTTGAGGTTTTTTTCTTTGCGGAGAGACAGGGATTCGAACCCCGGAAGGACTTGCATCCTTAACGGTTTTCAAGACCGCCGCATTCAACCACTCTGCCATCTCTCCGTTTTAATAATTCTTTGAACTTAAAACCAGACTTATAACTTTTAATTTCTTTTTCACGATTATAAGCCTCAGCCTTGGTTAAGAATTCTTCACAATAGATAATTTCCCAAGGGATATAAGCTTTTATTGAACTTGTTTTCCCCGTATTGTGTTCTTCTAATCTTCTTTTAAGATTATTAGTATGCCCTATATAAAATTTGTTTGTTGATTTACTTTTCAGAATATATACATAAAACATATTGAAACCGCCGCATTTCCCGCACACGGGATAAACAACCTTTATCCCGTCTTGCGGGATTCACCCCGCTTTGCGGGGACTCTGCCATCTCTCCGTTTTATAAAGACAATCTTGAATTTGAGTGCTAAATATAATCATACTTGCTGTTTCTACAAACTCATTTTGACTATCTTTATATATTAAAATTCAGAAAAAAGCAATGGAAATTCGAGAACTGCAATCTTTTCTAAAATTATTAGCTGATGAAAGTTCAGCAATAATCAGGCAATATTATAGAACTGATTTGAAAATTGAAAATAAGCAAGATGAATCTCCAGTTACAATTGCTGATAGAATGGCTGAGGAAAAAATGCGTTTGCTTATTCAAAAGGAATTTCCAAATCACGGAATAATAGGGGAGGAGTTTGGAAGTGAAAATACTGATGCAGAATTTGTTTGGGTGCTTGATCCTATTGATGGAACCAAAAGTTTTATATCCGGCGCTTTGAGTTTTGGAACTTTAATTGCTTTATTAAAAAACGGAGAACCTTTTATCGGTGTTATTAATCATCCAATCTTAAAAGAATTTTTAGTTGGTGATAATAACTCAGCCTGGCTAAATAATAATTTAATTCGTATGCGGGTATGTAATTCGATATCAGAAGCAACACTTCTAACAACTGATCATTTTAATATTGGTAAATACCATAATCAGATAAAATTTGACAATCTTGCTAAACGAGTAAAACTTTACAGAAACTGGGGCGATTGTTACGGATATTATCTTTTAGCAACAGGTTATGCAGATATTATGATTGATCCGATTATGAGTGTTTGGGATTCAATGGCTGTAATACCAATTATTAAAGGTGCCGGTGGTGAAGTAACAGATTATAATGGAAATAATCCTGTAACAGGAAATAGTATTGTAGCCTGCAATAAAAAGATTCATTCAGAAGTGATAAAACTTCTTAACAATTAACTGAACAAAAGAAAGATAATCAGCGTTATTACTGCTGAAGATAAAGATGTGTATTTAAACTTTGGTCTGTTAAATAATACGATAGCTGTTATAATCCATAAAAGAAGAATCAGTATTTCAGAAAGTGAAAATAATCTTTCAATTGGTGGAACTGAATGATTTATAAAACCATATTTATATGATAGATAAAGTGGGTTTATTAAAACGTTTAAAGTGAGGAAGATTATTAAAAACATTACAGCAAACTTTTTGGTTTTAAGATTATTGTTAAAACTTTCTAATCCTGTTCGAATTGCTAATATTAATCCTCCATATAAGAAAAAGAACTGAAGCAGGTTTACAACAATCGGAATTTCTCCATAGTATGTTATCTGAACGATTCTATTATCAGGTATATTAATAGATTTATTATCAAATATTAGTTCAGCATAATATTGTAATATAACCTCCGGTTTCTGTTTAGGTAAAACTCCTGTTAAAAGAAATTTATCTTTTACTAATTCTCTTAATGTCCAAACAGAATCATCTTTAGGTTTAAAAAAATATTTGCCTGTTAAATCAGGGAAATCTGATCTGACTGAAAAATAATATTCACCATTTCCATAATAAACTTTTTCAAATCTATAAGATACTTTTTTGCCTTCAACTCCAATTGTTCCTGTGATCGGATAATTATCAGAAGTAATTGTATTGATATAAGAGATAACAAATACAATTACGATGGAACTGATCCAAAGTATAAAAGACTGTTTTTTCATTTTTGTGATAATTTCTTTTTGTAAAGTTATGAAGAATTAAAAAGTATGGAAAGTGTAAAAATAAAAAGCCCCTCCTGACTTGTGATTTTTAGTGCGACACGAGCACAACAAAAAATACATTTTTGTTCTAAAAAATAAGTTTATCAACTACCATTTTCACTTCTGAGTTCATCTTTACTCTTAAGATTATTTCTTCTC
>JAKIZM010000057.1 GCA_022708025.1 Bacteroidota bacterium
GAAATAAATTATATTGAAACCAAATCAAAGGTAAGGCTATGAAAGAGTTAATTCCTGTTGATGTTTCGCAGTTGTTTAAGTATTTCTTAGTTATTTTATTTTCCTTTAACATAAATCTAACCTCACAACCACTTTATAACCAGATAACTGATTCCACTAAAGACCTGAACTGCTTGCAGGAAAACCCCATCCATTACCGCAGAAACGACAGCACATTCTTAGAAAACTACAACCCAAACGATAAAGCAAAATACTTCCCTCTCAACAAGGTAACAGCAGGTACAGGTATATGGACAGAGTTAAACCCGAACGTACCACGCGTAGATTACATTGGCGTTGACTTTGTAAATCCAGATACAGGCTGGGCAGTTGGCTTGTGGGGTGCTGTAATTAAAACAACAAACGGCGGAGAGAACTGGCAAACCATTGAAACACCAACCGGGGAGATATTACTTAAAGTTCACAGTTTTAATGGTCAGGTAGTAATGATAGTCGGACATAACGGAACAATACTGCGCTCGTCAGATGGAGGAGATAGTTTTACAGAATTAACAGGAATAACGACACAGGAACTTTGGGGAGTAAAGATGCTGAATGATACGCTTGGCTGGATATGCGGAAGAAACAACACACTTCTTAAAACCACAGATGCAGGATTAACGTGGATGCCGATAGCAACAGGATTTAATTATCACTACTGGCAGTTTGATTTTTTAAGTGAAGAATATTTTATGATAGCCTGCAGCGGTGGAAAAGTATTAAAAACCACAGACGGAGGGCAGAGCTTTATACAATACCAGGCAGGCAGCACAGAGGATTTATACACAATATATATAATAGATTCTCTGCACATAGCAGCAGCAGGAAATTACGGAAAGAATGTTTACAGCAGTGATGGAGGTATAAGCTGGACAGAGAACCAATATACTGCACTATCAATAAACTGGATACAATACATAAACAGGGATACGGGATATATAACAATAGGAACAATATCAAGTTTTTACAAAACAACAAACAGAGGGCAGAGCTGGTTTAATCCCGGGTTTGGTGCAGCAGGTGAATGGCAGTTTGAACTTTTAAACGAAAGTTTAGGCTATGGAGTAGGAGAGGGATTAAAAATTACAAAAACAGAAGATGGATATACAACAGGAAGGAACTTAATACTTAATGTTGATTTCAGAGATGTATATTTCTTTACAGAGACAACAGGATTTGCATTAAGCTGGTTTTTATATAAAACAACAGATGGCGGAATAAGTTGGCAAAGGAAAGAAAACGCACCCGGAGGATATGATATATTATTTTTAGACAGCTTAACAGGGTTTATTGGAGGAACAGAAAGATTATTTAAGACAACAGATGGTGGTGAAACTTGGTATGAGCCAAACGGAATACCAGGAGGAATAGGACACATAAGTAAAATATTTTTTATTAATTCGTTAACTGGCTGGGCAGTAAAGAGTAGATATATTTTAAAGTCAACCGATGCCGGAGAGAACTGGGTTGTGCAGTTTACAGCTCCAGGTGCTGGAAGTTTTTCAAGTATTCAATTTGTGGATTCTTTGTATGGTTGGGCATCTATTGCTAATAGGAGACCTTATAAAACTACTGATGGAGGTCTTAACTGGATAGAACAAACTAATTTTATTTATTACCAAACACGTGATGTATATTTTGTAAATAACGAAATAGGCTGGATTATTACAGATAGCGGAGGTAATAACCTTCTTAAAACTACTGACAATGGAGATACTTGGAATCCTGAAACCGATGTTATAGGATCGTTTAAATTTCATTTTTTTCCTGATCTGCTTCATTGGTTGATAAATGGCAGCAGACGATATATTACAGAAAATGGTGGAAATACATTTATAGATATTACTAATGACGTTCCTACAGGTTTTAATAGCTTTGGCTCAGTAACAAATAAATTAGGTTATGCTGTTGGAGGACTAGGGTTAGTTTTAAGATACGATGATACATCTTATGTTCCGGTTGAGCTAATTTCTTTTAAAGGGAAAATTAAAAACAACAAAATAATTTTAAGCTGGCAGACAGCAACCGAATTAAATAACATAGGATTTTATGTTGAGAAATCTTTTGATAAAATAACTTGGAAAACTATAGGTTTTATAAATGGGCACGGCACTACTACAGAACCAAATTACTACAGCTTTACAGACAGACAGGTTTTTAATGGAGAAAATAATTATCAGCTGAAACAAATAGATTTTGACGGGTCATTTAATTATTCAGAAATAGTATCTGTTTATTATGAAAATCTCCCAATGGTTTTTGAACTTTTTCAAAACTATCCTAACCCATTTAATCCCAGCACAACAATAAAATACGATATTCCAAATACAAGTGAGGTTTCGCTCATCATCTACGACATACTCGGGAAAAAAGTAAAAGAGCTAGTGAACACAAAACAAGAAGCAGGCAGGTATGAAATACAGTTTAATGCGTCTAATCTTGCAAGCGGTGTTTATATCTATCAGTTAAGAACACCTGGTTTTACACAGGCACGCAAGATGATATTGGCAAAGTAAAAAAGCCTCATCCCTAAATCCCTTCTTCAAGGGAGAGGGGACTTATTAAATTTAAAAGGCGGGCATTCAAGCTCGCCTTTTTGTTGTTGTTAAATCTTAAACAGATAAATCTCATATCTGAAAAAAATATTAAGAATTTTCTGTCAGTCTTTGATGACTTACAAATTTATTATAAAGCAGCAGTCCGATAATTGTAACTACTCCAATCATACTAAAAATAATCCATAGTGTTGCTGGCTGATTAAGCTTATCAACAAAATGAACATAAAGATTTGCACCAAGTATGCCGCCGATAAAACTTCCTAATACTCCATACAAAAATGAGTAACCAAGATAGAGAGCTTTTTTATCTTCCGGTGCAATTAAGCCGACATAACTTATAAATTTCGGATGAGCAGTCATCTCGCCAATTGAAAAAATAGTAATGCCAAGCATAAAAATCCAGATGTTGGTATTAACAGCAAGTATAGCCATTCCTGCTGTGCCCATTGCAATTCCGGTAATCATTGTTGGAAGTGCTTTTGTATGCTTTACTATGTTTGATACAATTATCTGAAGCAGAATTATTGTTCCGGCATTAATTACTGTAACATGTTCAACATCAAACTTCCAGTTTAAACTAACACCAATTGCGCTAAACAAACCATTAACAAAATTATTAAGCGGTGTTGCATCAACATATTTTTGAAGATACCACAAAACTGAATCAAACATTTGAAAATAAAGTATCCAGAATCCGGAATAAACTACGATCAATCCTATAAATCTGAAATCAGTAAGAACTAACACAGCACCTTTCAGAACCTTAGCAAGAGTTTTTGCGCTTTCGGGTCTTTTGGGTTCTTTATAGATGAAAAATGTAGGAATAAGCATCGAAGCTGTTCCGATAGCAGAAGCTACCATTACATACTGCCAGCCAAAAGTATTTTTAATATATGGAACAAGAATAAGCGGGAATAAAAATGCACCAAGATTTATTGACCAGTAGAAAATTCCAAAACCAAGTGTGCTGTTGCTTTCATTGGTTTCGCGTGCAATTGTTCCTGATATCATCGGTTTAAAAGCACCGGCACCGATTGCCATAATAATTAAACTTCCAAAAACCATTGCATATTCTGTAGTCTGGCTGGTAAGAAAATAGCCCAACCCTAAAAAGATAAACGCAAAAGTTAAAACTCTTTTATATCCAAATCGATCTCCGATTGCACCGGAAAGAATAGGAAGTATATAAAGCATTGGCTGAATAACACTTTTAATAACGCCAACACTTTCTTTTGTGTAATCTAACTGATCGGTCATATAAACGGAAAGAATACTCATCATCCCGTAATAGGAACCGCGCTCAAAAAATTCCATTAATATTACTATCCAGTAATTAAGTGAGAAGCTTTTGAATATAGATTTTTTAGTTTGTTGTTCGCTCATCTTTTTTCCGTTTAATGTTTAATGGTTTGGATTATTGAGTGCAAAGTTAGTGAAATGAAGATTAAGAAATAACAAAAAAGGCGACTCTGTTTGAATCGCCTTTTGAAAAAATTAATCTACAGATTATTTGATGAGGACCATCTTCTTGGTATCTGTAAATGTTCTGCCGCTGCCAACTGCTCTTATCTGGTAAATATATGTACCTGATGTAAGTGCAGATGCATTAAAGCTTGCTTTCTGATAACCTGCTTCCATAGTTCCATTAACAAGTGTTGTAACCAATTCACCAAGTGTGTTGTAGATTGAAATTGTTACACCAGCTTTTTCCGGCAGTGAATATTCAATTGTTGTAACCGGATTAAATGGATTTGGGTAGTTTTGATAAAGTATATATTGATCCGGAGTAGTTACGTCAACTTCGATAACCGGGGAGTATTCAAATGTTCCGTCCAGATCTACTTGTTTCAACCTGTAAGAATAGCTGCCTACTGCAAGCCCTTTATCAATAAAATTATAGTTGGTTATTTCTGTAGTTGTTCCTTTTCCGCTAACGAAAGAAACATTTGTCCATTCACTTGATCCCCTGGTTTTTCTTTCAACCTGGAATCCTGTGTTATTGGTTTCGGTGGCGGTTGACCAGCTAAGATTAACATTATTTCTGTCTGCATTAGCTGTAAGTCCGGTTAATTCAACCGGTACCTCTGTTGTAATTAACATTGTAACCGGAACGACAACCGCAGGGTTAACAGGGTCGTTGCTAGCAACTTTAAGATCCATTGAATAATTACCGACAGGGAAATCCTCGCTCTTGAATGTTAGTACAACTTTAACGCTGTTTCCGTTAAACAATGTTCCGCTGTTTGTATTATTTGTAAGCCATTCGGGTTCTGCAGAAAATTGAAGTGCTTTATTGTTTGCAACATAATTTGCATTATAAGCAACCTGCAATCCAACTGTGCCGGCAGCATTTTCAATTCCCACTGTTGCAGAGTTCAGTGTGCCTGTCATATTATTATAATAGACTAATATTTTGCCGCTTGAATATAAAATCACCTGGAATGTTAATGATCCCTGGTTTGAATATCTGTGCCAGCCTGTAAACTGAACAATAAATCTATTACCATCCTGTTTATAATGCACTGTTCCTGAAGATACACCATCAAGGTCATCCCAGAAAGGTGCGATAAATTCATTGGGTATTGCCGCACTTGGAATAGAAGCATTCGTATAAATATTTGATGTTACTGGGGCAAACAATATTAAGCCGTTTGAGCTTACATAAACTTGGGTTTTAATATTTCCGTAAAATTTAAAATTAAATCCTAAAGAAAATGGTCCTGCATAACCTTCATCTTTGGGATCAAATGTTCCGCTTGAAATCCAGTTGGTTACTAAAGTGCCTGTGGAAGAAATGTCTTCCCAAACATATTGTGGTCCGTTTGGTTCATTACTATCAATCCATTTATAACCAAATGCATCCGGACCGCCATGTCCATCAATGCTTACACCGCCATTTTCAACCGGATTATCTTTCGAACCTGTAAGCATCTCTGAATTATCCTTTGTCTCAGGAAATACATATGCGCTTATCATATTTTCCGGGAATGTGTTATTTTCTAAAGATACTTCAAAATCCAGTGTTGACGGATTGGCTGAAATATTTGATACTGTAACTGTATCAACAACTGTTTGAGCAGGCATTAATACATGATGCAGACTTACAGGTGTAACTGAAATCTGGGGTGGACCGAAAGTCGTTCCGCTTGCATTGTTTGATAAAGACGACCAGTTACTCCAGACATCTCTTGACTTTATTGCAAAATGATGTGTTGTTGCAAAATTCAATCCTTCAACTAAATAATTTTCAGTTGCACCAACATTACCCGGTATTGCAGTAAATGGTAATTGTGTAGCATTATTAAATGCAGTTGTATCATTTATAGGAGAAAGAGAATATCTGATATCATATCCTGTAACTCCGTTCATTGATGAATCATAAGGAACAGTCCATTGCAAGGTCAATGAGTTTGAAGTAGGAGCAACAACTGTTAAATCAACAATAGGATCGGGAGCGGTTGAATCCGGTGTTCCTAAGCTTAAAAATGCTGCATAAACATCTATTAAACCCGTTCCATAATTATTATCTTCACCAGTAGCACCAAGATCAACTGCTGTATTATAAAGAGCTTCTAAAATTTCTTTACCTGTTAAATTCGGAGCGAATTGTTTTAACAATGCAACAGCACCTGCAACGTGCGGTGAAGCCATTGAAGTTCCGCTTAATACAGTATATCCGGTAGCTGAACCTGAAGATCTTACATTAACACCAGGCGCTGAAACTTCTGGTTTTATCAATAATGAGCCTGTGCCGCCGCATAGTGACGGACCACGGCTTGAAAAACTTGCAATTGGATTATTGTTTCCGCCAATGTAAAGTGCACCATCAATAGCTCCAACCGACATAACGTTTACGGTGTTAGTGTTTATATTCTTAGGCTTTGTAACAGTTGATGAGCCGGGACCGTTATTGCCGGCTGAAAACACAACTGCAATACCGGCTGCTTCAAGCGCATCAAGTGTAGTTTTGTAAATACCGGAACATTCATTTGTAACATCCGGATCATACCAGCTGTTGCTGATTGCATCGGGCATATCATCAATTGTTGATGGATTTCCATCAGGATTCATTGCCCATTGGAAAGCTGCAACAGAGTTTGATGTGTGGGGGCTTGAGCATATTGTTTTTGCCGCAATCCATTCTGCACCGGGTGCAACGCCAACAGTATCTCCGGTAGTTGGTGACCAGCCAGTCATAGTTCCCATTGTATGAGTACCATGTCCATCACAATCACTTGGAGTTGTAGTTCCACCACCCGGATCAAACCAGGCTTGATTATTCGGAACATGATTTCCTCTCCATTTATGCTGTAAGGCAGGATGATTGGGATAAACGCCTGTATCAATACCCATAACCAATCTTCCCTGACCGGTAATTCCCTGAGCCCAGAGAAGATGCGCATTGATTATTTTTAAACCAGGCTCGACAGATTCAGTATTTTCAAGAAAAGAATCATCGCCAGCTACTGGTCTGTCTAATTCAAGCAAAGCATCAAGATCAAGTTCTGCCACATCAATTCGGTTCATCAATTCGTAAATAACGTTTGGTCTGGCTTCTATGGCAAACATATTAGATATCCAGAATGACTTAAAAGAATAAACTTCTGCCGATTCATATTTTGAAGAAAAGTAATCTTTTAATTCGCCCTGTGTTCTTTCAGCATTTTGCTGCAAAGATGTAATAACCTGATAAGCTCTTTGCTGTAATGATGCTTTTTCTGTATAAAGTTGTTGATCCAGAGTTGCGAGATCAACCTGTGAACGAAGAAGAACAATTACCTGAAGGTAATCATCCTGGCCAGCTCTGTTAAGAGCATCTTGCAGTCTGCTGCTTACTTCAACCTGTGAAAAACCATTTGCTGAAATCAGCAGGAGCGCAAGGACAAGTAATAGTTTTTTCAATGTATCACTCCTTTTAGTTTGTTGGTGAAAGTTAGTAAGTTATCCTGAATGCTACAAGTATTTATAAATTTTTTAAAGGTTAAAATTTTCAATTAATAAGCATCTTTTAAAAGAAAAATTGCTTTTTTAAGTATTGAACTATACTTTTAGAATAGGAAAAATAGTTCAATATATCTTATAAGCGCTTGGCTACAGAATTAACTGACATAGAACTGTCCAAAAGAATCCTGAATAAAGACTCTAAGGCTCTTGAGGCTCTTTATGACAGGTATTCACCTGTTTTATTTACTTTTACAAAAAGAATTGTAAACGATCCGGCTGTGGCTGATGAAGTTCTTGCCGATGTTTTTGTTATCCTTTGGCAAAAAATTTCAAAGCTTAATTTTGAACATCACAATCCGTATGCTGTATTAATAAATCTTTGCCGCAATAAAGCTCTTGATACCTTAAGAAGATTACAAAATATTGAGCAGTCCGAATACACCAGCGATTATGAGGATGAATTTATTCTGCCAAAACTTTCTATTCATACTCCTCCGAACGACTTATCAAAAATTTTGCTTAACAGAGAAAAAATACAGTTTGCTATTCAAAGTTTAACCGAAGCCCAGCAGTATGTATTATCATTAGCTTTTTATGATGGTTTAACCGAATCGGAAATTGCTTCTAAATTGAATATTCCGCTTTTAACAGTTAAATCAAAAATCCGGGTTGCGCTCAACAGCATAAAAGAAAATCTTGCCAAAGAGGGAATCCAATGATAGATGAACAAAAAATATTGGGATTGCTTCAGGCAAAAGCATTGGGATGTCTTGATCCTTCTGATGAAAATTTACTCTCTGAATTTATAAATGCAGGACATTTATTTCCCTGGGATGAATTAGGTGCATTACAGAGTGTTGCATCTTTACTTCCAATTTCACTTCCATTGGAATTACCCGATCCGTTATTAAAAGATAAAATCGCTTTGCGCTTAATTAAGTTGACCGAAGAGATCCGAGCTCAGAAGATTATTGAGGAAGAAAAGCAAAAACAACAGGAAACAGAACCCGTATTACCGCAGGAACCGGAATTTGCTGAAGAAGAGTTTGAGCAGGTGGTTGAAGAAAACAAAGAGCAAGAAGAAACAACACAGGAATCCCAAAGCGAAGAAGAAACAATAATCGAGGTCAAAACAGAGATACCGGATATTGTTGAAGAGAATGATTTCAATATGGATGTGGATGAAGCAACTTTTAATCTTGATGATGTTGTATTGCCCGATTATGAATCGATAAGCACTCCTGAAACCGGATTTGATCAAATTGAAAAGCCTGAGGTAGAAAATCTTACAGAAAAGCCTTTTGAAGAACCATCTATTGACACGCCTCCAATTGATATTGTCGAAACCTTCAGCGAACCACCGGTAGAAGAGCATCTGACTGATACAGTAGAAGCTTTTGAAGAACAATTTACTGAAACACCGCCGATTGATGTTACTGCACACATTGAAGAAACACCAACAGAAACTATTTCGGTTAATTTTGTTGATTCCACTGAACAACCTTCAATCGAAACATCAGCATTTGATTCAGTTGAAGGATTTGAAGAAGTTCAGCCGCAGCTCTTTGATATAGTTGAAAAACAAGAAGAGCCAATAACTGAACCAACACCAGAAGAAACATACACTGAACCGGTTGAATCATCGTTAACCGATAAGACCGTTACTGAACCAATTGAAAAAGTTAAAGAAGATGTTCCCGAACAATTGCAGACTAAGTCGGTGCAGGAATCAAAGATGACCCCTGAAACCGATTTTGAAAAACTGCCGGATCTTACAAAGCGTAGTGTTGCTGATAAAATGTTTAAAGCAATTGAGCAGGATTTTGACTCACTTAAATATCATTATGAAAAAAGTGAAGCAAAACTTAAAAGAGGATTACTGGTTTCTTATATCATTATTGCGATATTGTTTTTATTGCTTATCTTCTCATTTTTTAAGCTCAGCGGTGATGTAAATGGTTTACTGGATGAAATAAAAAGCCTGAAGAAAAATTCCACTTCATCTTTAATTGAACAGAAGAACATCAATTCATTTTATCAGTTCTTTTGTTAAACCAATAAGAAATCAAGCCGATAACTGCTGCAGTTAAAATAATTATCAACCAGTAATTTTTTAGTATTGCAAAAACGGCTGAATAGAATAATCCCATATTAGCATTCCCTTTATCCCAGACAAGCCAGACACCACCCATAATAATTAATATTGAAAGGATAAGTGAAGCCTTATTGATACGAATGAGTAAATTACCTGCTAAAAGACTAACTCCAAGAACAAACAAAGCGGCGGGTACAAATATTTTTCCGAGCCCAACAATCTCATACTTTGTAAAAACAAACATTACAGAACCGCTTAAGAAAATTATTGAGCCGATAACAACTCCGGCGAGATGCTTTTTGATATTTGATGAATAAAATAATCCTATGCCGATAATGATAGAAAGATATGCTGCAATAATTAAAATATTTGCTTTTATAACTCCACTAATAAGCAGTATGAATAAAATTACTGCAAATGCAATCAGTAGCTTATTAAGTTTATTTGAGTCCATTATAAAATTCTTTGCCCCATACTTGAGGCAATAAGATCTGCAGCAAATTTGGCGCTGTTGTTTTTTACATCAAGAATAGGATTTACTTCTGCAACTCCGAGCGAAGACATACATCCGCATTCTGCGATGGATTCCATCAACAAGTGGGCTTCACGATAATTTAATCCGCCGGGAACAGGTGTTCCGACTCCGGGAGCAAAATTCGGATCTACACTATCAACATCAAAACTAACGTGAATATGATCTATCTTTTCTTTGAATTGTTTTAATACGCGGCTTATTATTCTATGTATTCCAAGCTTATCAACATCGCTCATAGTATATACGGTTGGATTAAGCTTTTTAATATTTATTCTTTCTTCGGGATCAATACTTCTTGCTGCAATAATGGTGCAGTTTTCAGGTTTTAACTTTGGTGCAAATCCATAGAAATCCACAAGCTCAGGATGACCGAGTCCCATCGAAGCAGCAAGCGGCATTCCGTGAATATTTCCTGAAGGAGTTGTTTCATCTGTATTCATATCTGCATGAGCGTCAATCCATATTACACCAAGTGTCAGATTATTTTTTCTGCAATAGGATGCGATTCCTGCAAGCGTACCGAGCGCCATTGAGTGATCGCCGCCTAAACAAAGCGGAAATTTATTTTGTTCCAAAACTTTTTCAATTCTTGCGGCAAGTTTTTTTGATGTCTTTAAAATCTCATCCAAATATTTAAGCTTCGGGTTGATAATTTTTTGTCTCTCCATAATTTCAATATTGATATCGCCGGTATCTTCCACCTTGTAACCCAACGCTTTAAGTTTACTTTCCAGCCCTGCAATACGCAAAGCGGAAGGTCCCATATCAACACCGCGTCTTCCTGCGCCAAGATCAACCGGAAAACCAATTATCGAAACTGTTTGTTCTATATGTTTAATCATAATTGTTGAATTTGTTTTTAACAAATTAATAAGAAAGGGTGTAATTTACTATTTGAAGTTAAGTTAATCACTTTTATCATCAGCTTTCATGCAGCGCTTTGCAAGTGTGTTTGACAACAAAATCCTTGCTTCAAATGATATCTTCTTCGTGATAGTTCAGCAAACTCAGCTCGTTAAAACAATCCTTTGCCGCTGGCAGTTTATCAAATATTCATTCATACATTCCTTATATTTTAACAGTAATTATATATCTTTATTTAAAAACTACGGGCAAAATATGCTGGGTTATGAAAGAGAACCACATATAAGCGTTGGAATTCTGACAGAAAAGAAAATCAGGTTTGAACTGCACGGTGATTTTAGTTCATACGGATTTAAACATTTTTTCAGCGGCAGATTTGAAGCAGAAATTATTAATAACAATATCATCTGTAAAGGCGATAAAGATAAATTGGAAATTACAGATGAAATAATTTTTGAACCACAGGAACCGGATAATGAATCGTTCCTGATCCGTGATGTAACTATCGGAGTAAAATTCCACTGGGAACGAAAAGAAAAACAGAGATTCACTCATTCTCTTAAGCTCATTAAGGATGGCGATAAAATTGCCGTAATTAATATTATTCCCATTGAAAAATATTTAATGAGTGTTATCTCATCAGAGATGAGTGCCAAATGTTCTTTATCGATGTTAAAAGCAACTGCAGTTGTTTCCCGAAGCTGGCTTTTGGCACAAATTGAAAAATCAAAAAGAATAAAGACTGAGCACATTAATTATCATACTACATATCAAACTGAAGATGAATACATAAAATGGTATGACAGGGAAGACCATAAATTGTTTGATGTCTGCGCAGATGACCACTGTCAGCGTTATCAGGGTGTAACTAAAATGACCTCGGAAGCAGTTAAGAAAGCCGTTGAACAAACTGCCGGCATAGTTTTGCTGGAAGGCGATAAAATACTTGATGCGCGCTTTTCAAAATCGTGCGGCGGAATTTCAGAATCTTTTGAAAATGTATGGGAACCGGTTAAACATCCGTCCTTAAGTTCGATTTATGATTACAAATTTGTAGCTGATGATTTTGATGATGATTTTTCAAAAGAAGAAAATGCTGCGAAATGGATAAAGGCAAGTCCGCCCGCATTTTGTAATACAACAGATCAGAGAATATTAAATCAGATCCTGCTGGATTATGATCAGGAAACAAAAGACTTTTACCGTTGGAAAGTAGAATACACTCAACAGGAATTGTCGGAACTTATTAAAAAGAAAAGCGGAATTGACTTTGGACTTATTAAAGACCTCATTCCTGTTGAAAGGGGATTTTCATCAAGACTGATAAAACTAAAAATCGTAGGAACAAATAAAACTTTAACTATCGGAAAAGAGCTTGAGATAAGAAGAACACTTTCCGAAACACATCTTTACAGCTCAGCATTTATTATTGAAAAGGAAGGAGATGTTAACGGAGTTCCTGAAAAACTTATATTGCGCGGAGCTGGATGGGGACACGGCGTAGGGCTTTGCCAGATAGGCGCTGCAGTAATGGCTGAACAGGGCTATCAATTTGATGAAATTGTTATTCACTACTTTAAAGATGCTGTTTTAAAAAAGATTTATTAATAATTGAAAGCAAAGTTTTAAGTGTGAGCGATTTTAAATGAAAGTTCTTTATTCGTGTTTGTCTAAAAGCTGGGGCGGTATGGAAATGGTTACGATTACCGGAATAAAGCAGCTTTTAAAACATAATATTAAAGTCGAGCTTCTTTGTCTTGAAGAATCACGAATTCAAATTGAAGCAAACACACTCGGAATAATTATTCATCCTGTTAAATCTCACAGAACTCCAAATCTTTTTACGAGCTTAAAAATAAGTTCTATTATTAAATCTGGTTCGTTTGATATAATTCACAGTCATTCGTCTAAAGATCTTTGGGTAATCGTTCCGGCTTTACATCTTCTTAAATCCCGGATAAAGCTGGTATTTACCAAGCACATTGCATCATCTATAATTAAAAAGAATTTTCTACACAATAAAATTTATAAAAGAGTTAACTGCGCAATAGCTGTAAGCTCAGCAATTAAAGAAAATCTTTCAGAGACAACATCGCTGGAAGAAAATAAAATTAAAATTGTGTATAACGGAGTAGATTTGGAAAAATTTAATCCGGATAAAACCAACAGAGCTAAAATCAGAACTGAGCTCGGAGTTGATGAAAATTGTTTGTTGATTGGAATGACCGGAAGATTCAGCCCAGGGAAAGGACACGAAGAATTTTTGTTCGCAATTAATGAATTAAATAAAAAATATCCTGATATAAAATGCATTGTTGTGGGAGAAGCAAGCCGTGGAGAAAATGAATATGAAGATAAAATCAAAAATCTTGCTGAAGAATACGGAATAAAAAATATTACTTTTACAGGATATCGAATAGATATTCCCGATGTTCTTGCCGCATTTGATATTTATGTTTTTCCATCACATGCAGAATCTTTTGGAGTTGCACTTATTGAAGCAATGGCTTTGTGTAAAGCATCGGTTGCATCAAACAGTAGCGGTGTGCTCGATATTATCGATGATAAAATCAATGGATTGCTTTTTGTTGCAAAAGACAGATCTGATTTAGTTGAAAAAATTGAACTGTTGATTAATAACCCTGAATTGAGAAAAACTCTTGGCTTGAATGCCCGAGCAAAAATTAAAAACAAATTTGATTTAGATATAGTCACCGAACAAATAATTAACATTTATAACCAACTGATTAAATAAATTAATGAAAGTATTTACAGATAACTCAATCATAAAGGACCACGTCAACCAGCAAAATTATTCCGACGCTGCAAAAACATTGTTTGAAATTCAAACTAGTGAATGGACAATGCTAAAGAACGGAGTTAATTCACTTACAACGGTTAAAACAAAACCATTTCATTTTGAAGGATTCAAGATCAAAGCTCAGTTCAATGCAGGCAGAATGACATCAACATCTGCAAAAGTTGATCCGAAATCTATAAGCGAAAGAAAATGTTTTTTATGTGTTGAAAATCTGCCTGAACAGCAGCGCGGTATTTTGTATAACCATAATTATATAATTCTTTGTAATCCATTCCCGATTTTTCCTGAACATTTTACTATTGTTCATAAAGAACATCAGCCCCAAAGGATTGCTGATACTTTTTCAGACCTGCTCGATTTAAGCAAGGATCTTTCAAAATATTATTCAGTTATTTATAATGGACCAAGATGCGGTGCATCAGCACCTGATCATTTACATTTTCAGGCTGGCAATAAGTTCTTTATGCCGATTGATGATGAGTTCCACCTGATAAAAAATGAATACGGAGAAGAAATTTTTGAATCTGATAATCTTTCATTTTTTGCAGTTGATGACGGAATAAGAAAATTTATTTCGATCGAAAGTTCTGATAGAGAGTTGGTTATAAAAACTTTCAATAAGTTTTATAAGATATATCTTGAATTGATGAAAGAAGACCGTGAACCATTAATGAATCTTATAAGTTTTTATGAAGAAGAATATGGCTGGAGAGTGATAATATTTTTAAGAGCAAAACACCGTCCGGCTGTGTTTTTTGCTGAAGATGAAACTAAAATGTTAGTAAGTCCTGCTGCTATTGATATCGGCGGAGTATGTATCTTCCCGAGAGAAGAGGACTTCAACCGTATAACAAAGGAACAAATTGCTGATATTTTCAAAGAAGTTTTTGTGGATAGAATTACATTAGAAAAGATCATTTCTAAGTGTACCGAAATATAATATCATTTTTCAGTTAAGCTTACAAAAGTGGATGCTTTACATTAAAAAGCATTTGAAAAAATTTTTCAGATAATTGATTACTTATTTATAGGGTTCTTCTTAATCACTTATTGAGTATTTTATATTATAAATTATAAAAGATACGTTTTATGAGATCATTTAATAAATCTGTTGTTTTGATATTTCTGTTATTTTTCCTGATTAACCATAACTTATCTGCACAGGGATTGTATATTAACGAGTTTATGGCTTCGAACTCAACTACAATTAAGGATCCTGATTTTAATAATTATGCAGACTGGATTGAAATTTACAATTCAGGAAACACTTCTGTCAACTTAAGAGATTATTATATAACAGATAATCTTTCACAACCTCAGAAGTTCAAAATTCAATCAGATCTTATTATTCAGGCTGATGGTTATGCAATTATCTGGGCGGATGATGCAAACACAGGTATTCATACAAACTTTAAATTAAGTGCAAGCGGTGAAAGCATCGGATTATTCAGCCCGACATCACAATTAATAGATACAATAACATTTGGTGTACAACAAACTGATGTTTCCTTTGGCAGATTTCCAGACGGAACAAATAACTGGTATAAATTTTCTCCTGCAACACCCGGCAGTGAAAATCTTGAATCAGGAATATTTAATCTTCTTCCTTCTCCAATAATTTCCCTGCAAAGCGGATTTTATTCTTCATCAATAAGTGTTTCTGCTTCACATACTTCTCAGGACGTAACAATCAGATATACAACTGATGGAAGAATACCAAATGAATTAAACGATATTTATTCGACACCGATACAGATAGATTCAACATCTGTATTAAGATTCCGCGCTTTCAAAGACGGATATACACCAAGTTTAACAGAAACAAGAACGTATTTTATTAATGAGCTTACTGATCTTCCTGTTTTTTCTCTTGTAACCGATCCGGATAATTTTTTCAGCGATACATCAGGAATTTATGTGGCAGGAACAAACGGAATTCCCGGAAACTGCAGTACAGAACCACGAAACTGGAATCAGGATTGGGAACGACCTGTTAGTCTGGAGTTTTTTGAATCCGATAAATCGCTTGCATTCAGTGTTAATGCAGGAGTTAAAATCTTTGGCGGATGTTCAAGGCTTTATCCGCAAAAATCATTAGGTTTTTATTTCAGAAAACAATACGGTACTGATAAGTTAAGATACCGTTTGTTCGATGATTCTCCGATTTCTGAATATAATAATTTTATCCTGAGAAGTTCCGGACAGGATTGGTGGCGTACTATGTTCCGTGATGCAATGGCTCAAACGCTGGTTGAACAAGGAATGAAATTAGATTATCAGAATTACCGTCCTTCTGTTTTATTTATTAACGGAGAGTACTGGGGCATTCATAACATCAGGGAAAAACTCAATGAGCATTATGTTTATTATCATCACGGTGTAGATAAAGATAATATTGATCTGATTGAAATCGGTGCAAATGTTGCAAACAATGGTGATATGGCAGCATACAACAGTATGATCACTTTCCTCTCTACCAGAAATATGGCTCTTCCAGCAAATTATGATTATATAAAATCAATTATAGATATTGATGAATATATCGATTATCAGATAGCTGAAATTTATTCTGCTAACGGTGATTGGCCCGGATCCAATATGAAATTGTGGCGTGAACGAGTTGATGGTTCCAAATGGAGATGGATGATTTTTGATCTGGATTTTACTTTCGGCGGCAATGCTCAAGGAGTGGCTACAACTAACACCCTTGCACAAGCAACTGCGACAAACGGACCAAGCTGGCCTAATCCGCCATGGTCAACTTTAATGTTCAGAAAGTTGTTAGATAACCCCGATTTTAAAAACGAATTTATACAGCGATTTGCTGCACATGTTAACACAACATTTGAAACAAATCATGTTCTTGCAGTAATTGATAGTATGGCAAATGATATTGCTTCAGAAATCCCAAGGCACAAAGACCGCTGGCCTCAATCAATTTCGTACGGACCAACATGGCAATATCTTGTTGATATAATGAGAGACTTTGCAGTTCAAAGACCGACTAATGTCAGAAATCATTTTTATGCTAAGTTTGGTATAAGCGGATCAAACACATTAACAATCAGCAGAAATAATCCAGAATGGGGAAAAGTCTTTACGAACACAGTAGAAATAAAAAATAGCGGATCAGTTAATACATTTTTCAAAAGTATTCCGATCAGAATTAAAGCAATGCCTATGCCCGGATACAGGTTTGTGAAGTGGCAGGGAATATCAAATTCAACTTCCGCTGAAATAGAAGTTATATTAAGCTACAATACAAATCTGACAGCAGTATTTGAGCCGGCTGAACTGGCTGTTACATCAATTGTAATAAATGAAATTAACTACAAATCTTCATTAGTGTTTGATACTGACGATTGGGTTGAGCTTTATAATCCTGACAATAATCCGGTTAATATTTCCGGCTGGAAATTCTACGATGATAATGTTTCTAATCAGTTTACTTTTCCTGATAATACAATAATTGAGGGAAAAGATTATCTTGTTATCTGCAGGGATACAACAAAATTCAAATCACTTTATCCAAATCACACGAAGATAATCGGTAACTTTAATTTTGGTTTAAGCAGTGATGGTGATGATGTAATTTTAAAAGATGCTTCTGGAGACATTGTCGATGAAGTTTCATATTTATCAAGCGGCAATTGGCCCTCTTTGCCAAATGGATACGGACCAACGTTATCACTGATAAATCCACAACTTGATAATTCAATTGCAGAAAGCTGGCGTGCTTCGGGAATGTATGGAACTCCCGGCTATCTAAACGATGTTTACACAAAAGCTGAAGATGAAAAGAATCTGATTCCGCAGGAATTTATCTTATATCAGAACTATCCCAATCCGTTTAATCCTTCAACAATTATTAGCTGGAAAACCCCAATAAGCGGTTGGCAGACTTTAAAAGTTTACGATATTCTCGGAAATGAAGTTGCCACCCTTGTTGATGAATACAGAAACGCAGGAAGTTATGAAATTGAATTTAATGGTCATTCTGACAGAGGTCAGAATCTCTCAAGCGGAATTTATTTTTACACACTTAAAACAGGAACATACATAAATACCAAGAAAATGATATTGCTTCGATAAAAGAACTTCCAGGGATACCATATTGCATTGATTTTGAGTACTTTAAAGCGCATAAATATTGGGTGTTTGAAAATTTGATGATATTTATTGCCTGGGTGCCTGAAACTTATGTGAGGAATTTCAATAAAGAATCTTAATAGAGGAGAAAAGTCATGAAATACATAATTTGTTTTCTTTCGATCTTTTTCTTTTCCAGTATATCTAACTCACAGATCACGAAACCAATACACTTTCAAAATCAAAACAATCAGGTTTCAAACAAAGAATCTTTTTTACTCGGACTGCCGGATAATAGTATGTTAATGGTTTGGTACGCAAGAGATTCAACTCAATTCGGAAAACTGAACTCGGCTAAAAGCACAGATAACGGACTTACCTGGGGCAGCACAAATTTAATTATGGAGTTTGGTGAACCGTTTCCTGTAGATATTAATTTGATAACACTCACCTCAGGTAGAATTCTGCTTACATTCAAAAACTCATCTTATAAAATGCTTTACTCAGATGATAACGGTAATAGCTGGCAGGGCTATTCCAATGTGCCAACTTTTACCGGAACCATAATGAGAAACAAGGTTGGCTGCACCAGTCTTTCTAAATTAAATGATGGCTCAGCGATTTTTGTTTTTAGTTACAATACCAGTCCAAATGCAGACACAATCACAAACAAAAGAATTTACTATATACGCTCTGATGTTAACGGAACAATTTGGACAGCAAATAAGCTAATTGACTCCTCCGGTGTTAATGGAAATATCATAAGCCTTGGTGCTAATAAGGAAATGCTCGTTTATGAAACAACAAATTCGGGTGTGAAAAATATTGTTTATAGAACGAGTACAGATAATGGTGTAACATGGTCGGATGTCCAAACACTTTTAAGTGATGGCTATGATAAATTCAAACCGAGAATTATTAAAGATCAAACAAATAAGTATTGGCTTTTATACTATAGTAATGATCCAACTGTTTTTTCAAACTATTATCAAACTGAAATATATTACGCAACCAGTACTGATGAAGGAGTTAACTGGACTCAGCCTGAAAAATTTACAAACTACTCCGGAGAGGATAATCTGATTAGCTTATCAGTCTGGAACGGGATGCCAATTGTTTCTTTTACAACGGCAAGAGAATATTCGATTGAAAAATCATTTTATCAATTATATTATGGTATCCCGGGCATTACCGAAGATACTGAAACGCCGCCATTTCTTTATGGTTATTCCACAATTCCTGAATATCCGGGAATAGGCGTACCAATTACTGTCAGGGCTTTTGCTGTTGATGAGAATGAATTGAGCAGTGTCCAAATCAGATTAACTACAGACGGTGTTTCTGAAATATATGATATGTATGATGACGGGATGCATGGTGACTCGTTAGCCGGTGATAATATTTATGGATATGTTTTAACAAATGGTATAGTTGGACATGTAATATATTATAATTTTATTTTACGAGATATAGACAACAATTCAGTTGAATTCAAGGGTAGTTCACTGCCACAATTAACACTTATAGATAAATATCTTGTTGATATTAATAAGCTCAAACTACCTATAAATAGAGTGGGAAGCATGGGAAGTATCGGATCCGGTACTCAGGGTTTACAGTTTGACGGATTTACAGTTCTTTTCCAAGGTGGTTTTATGTTAAGCGGCTATAATCAAAACGAGTTGTGGGCAAATGGAGTTTTTTATAGTGATCTTGTTTTAGATTATCTGCCTGGTCCGGTCGGAGTTTCGCCCTATGACCCGAGAAATTCCATCTATGTGGTAAAAGCATCTGACCCGCCGTTCGGTCAGTCGTGGTTAGAGTATTCCTATGCTGTAAGCCTTGGTGCAGATTTTTATGATGGAGATGGTGACGGACAATACAATCCAGTAGATAAAAACGGAAACGGACTCTGGGATTTAGATGAAGACCGCCCTGATATTCTGGGAGATATTACAGCCTGGTGTGTTTATAACGACGGAATGCCTATTGCTCAGAGAAGATGGAATCAGGTAAATCCATTAGGCATAGAAATACATCAAACCTTATTTGCAATTGGCGAAGAAAACAATCCGATTGATAATATGATTTTTATCAGATATAGAATTAGAAATACCGGAATTGTATCCGGCAAACTTGATTCTGTCTATTTTGGTCTTTGGGATGATCCTGATATTGGGGAGTCATATAATGATCTCGGCGGTTGTGATACCTTACTTAATCTTGGATATTTTTATAACAGCGGTCCTGATTATTATTATGGTTACAATCCGCCTACCGTCGGAACAAAATTCCTTGCTGGTCCTTATGCTTATATTCCGGGTGAAACATTTATTGATATAAACGGAAACGGAACTTATGATGATGGCATTGATACGCCTTTAGATACAGCTATTGTAAACAGAGGCGAAGTTCTGGGAACAAAATATTATCCCGGAGCAAAGAGCCTTTCAATAACTTCTTATATTAAATATGCTTCAGTAGATCCTTGGTTAATGAGCCCTAATAACAGAGAACAGGCAAGATTATATAGTCAGGGAAAAATGTTAAACGGTGAATATGTTGATCCTTGCACATCAATATATGGAACTGTGTTTGGAGGAGTAAACTGTAATGCAGTAAATCCAAGATATTGGTTTTCCGGCGATCCTGTTTCTAACTACGGTTGGATAGATACTCAAGCAGGAGATTATAGAATGCTCACCAACATTGGCCCTTTTACGCTTAATGCTAATGAGGATATGGATATATGGACTGCATATATTGTGGGAAGAGGAAACTCTGCGTTAGGATCGGTAACAAAACTAAAACAATATTCTTCTGCTGCATCGCTTTTTTATGAAAGTAATTTTACAGAGTTACCAACTGATGTTTGGGAAAATCAGCTGCATACTCCTGAAAACTTTGTTCTCTTACAGAATTATCCGAACCCATTTAACCCGGTAACAACAATTAAATATGAGCTTCCGGCTATGAGCAATGTTTCGCTTAGCGTTTATGACATAATTGGAAGAAAAGTAAAAGAACTGGTGAACACTAAACAAGCCGCTGGAAAATATGAAGTTCGTTTTGATGCTGCAAATCTTGCCAGCGGTGTTTATATTTACACACTGCAGGCAGATAATTTTATAAATACAAAGAAGATGCTGCTTTTAAAATAATATAAAATGGTACTTACTAAGCAATGAAACAAAATAACAATATTTAAGGAGCTATATGGGTTCATTAAAAAAATTTTCACCGGGTTTTTACGGAGTTATTATCTTATGTTTTTTCATGCCTTTCGTAAACCTTACCTGCAGCGGACAAAAAATTATGTCGTTATCCGGCTTTCAGCTTATTACCGGAACAGAGGTAAAAGCAAACGAAATGTTCGGTGAGTTATCAGAAAATAATGAACCTAGGGAAAAAAACGAAGTTGATCCACAGCCGCTTGCACTATTTGCTCTAATTTCTGCGGTAGCCGGATTGGGATTAAGCTTTATCAGAAAGAAAATAATTACTTTAATTACTGCCGCTATTTCAGTGCTTGGATTTATTTTTCTGATTCTCCTGAAGGTTATTCTTGATGGAGATGCTAAACTTAGTGCTCAAAATGTATTGACACTTGATTATCAGTTTGGTTACTGGCTTGCTGTTTTGCTGTTTATTGGTTCTGCAATAATTCAATGGTTTATCTTTAAGGATGAATAACTATAGCCTGAATCTGATAAGATAAAAAAACAACAGCTTAGCTGAGGTTAAAAATCTGTATTTAGTTTTTATGGAAGATATTCGTTTAATAGACGGATTATTCAACGACCTTGAAAATAAAGACGGAACGGTCCGTTATAATGCTCTTCAGAAACTTTTAGCTATTACTGAAAATAAAGTATCATGGGTTTATGATAAGTGGTTTGTTTTACTTGACAAGCTGTCTTCTGACAACTCATATCAGCGCAGTATTGGCTTGATACTGTTGGCAAACTTAGCCAAGAGTGATGATCAAAACAGGATAATTTCTGTTCTTGATAACATACTTGAACTTATTGATGATAAAAAGTTTATTACTT
>JAKIZM010000058.1 GCA_022708025.1 Bacteroidota bacterium
TTCAAAATGTTATATGAACAATCCCATTTAGCTCAATAAAGACAGTCATAAGGAAGAATTTTTAAGAAATAATTATTTGTCCGTTAAATTATCTTTGTTTTTATGTCCTATATCGGATTTGAGATAATATTCAGTTTTTTATTAGTCCAGGGAACAGTAATATATTTAGAGTTTAAGTATGCTTCATTATTTATTATAAAGGAAATACTAACGGCAATTCCTCCTCTGTGTTCTTCTTCAATTTCTATTTCAATCAGTTTTTGTTCGCTGTTAATATCAATCCATTTTTGATCTAAAATATTTCCGTCCTGCTCAAGTTCATAAAGCACTTTAACATTATTCAATGCCGATCCAAAATATAATTTTGCAACATCACCCGGCTCGTAACTTTGATTTTTAATATAAAACCAGTTTGCATCATTAAGTGGAATTGTTTTTGAAGCTGGATCAAACAAGGTAAAATATTTGTCTATTTTAATCGGGATTCCGTTCTTGTCTTTTGTTTTGATATTTACTAGATATTTTCCTGCAAGCCAGTTTTTCTTTTCATCAAGTCTGATAGTTGATTTTTCTTCAGTTATCAGATTTGTTTCATACACTTTGCTTTCTATTTCCCAGTTAGCAAATTCATTTTCATCATCGTAAATATCAAATTGAAATGTTTTATAATATTCAGATTTAGATAGGATGAAACTATCGGGCTTTTTCCATAATCTTTTTCTGAAAACTCTATCAGGTGTTTTTAGTTTATATATTTCAATACTTACATCTGCTGATTCAAACTGTCCGTTAAGATTTTCAGTTGAGATACCATATTCATCATTTGATACAATACTAATTATATCACGAATTCCGAAATTAACTTTTAAAGCAATATAACCTACACTAATATTTGTCTGTGAAGATCGGGTTTCACCTGTAACATCAACGACATCCGCATAGACTATATAATTAAAGATGGGATTACTTTCCTTTTGAACAAGCAGATCAGGAACAGCTTTAAATTCAATTGTAAATTTTCCTTCACTATCAGTTTTAGTTACACCGTTTGTAATTTCAGTTGATGGGCTATTTATATAACACCAATTATAATAATTTCTATATCTCCAATCATAAAACGGAAATGCGGTATTTCTGATAACTCTGTATTTAACTTCAACGTCGTTTAAGTTTGCTCCAAAGAAAGTTTTTGCATAACCATTTACTGAAATATTTTCATTCAAAGCGTAGCTTCCTTTTACAGGCTCAAACTTTACTTCAAATTTTGGTCTTTTATACTCTTCAACTCTGAAGCTTTTGCTATTAAACTCATTTGATATTGAATAATATCCGCCTATTAAACCATAAGGGATTGTAAACTGCCCGTTAAAAGTTCCAAACTTATTTGTTGTTAAGGTTGTATCAGCAATTTTCTGTCTGTTTTTATCGTAAAGAGTTACTTTAGTTTTTTTATCAGAAATAATATCGTGATCTTCTTTGTAATCAGTTTTATACATCAAACCTTTGAAGTAAACAGTTTGTCCCGGTCTGTATATTGCTCTGTCAAGAAATAATGCAGTATTAACTTCTTGTATTTTTTTATCACTTGGATTGTAACGGTAATAATTAGCTTCGGAGTCGAATTTATCTACATCAGTTAACAATGAGATCTTACATCTTGGATAATAATATGTGCTCCTGGGCGATTTAAACTTTAATTTACCTTTAGAATTGGTTTCCCCCTCATCAAATTTTTCATAACGATACTTTCTTAATCCTTGATAGTAAACAATTATGTATATCTCAACTTTAACATCCGGCAAAGTTTCACCGGTTTTTCTGTTAAGCACTATTATTTCTTCATAATCATCGGAGATGACTCTGTTGATAAAGCTAAGATTTGTAACCCAGGTTTTATAATATGCTATTCCTTCATATTTGTAAATAAAATTCGAGTCAGTTGCAGCCATAATAAGATATTTTCCAAACGGTAGAGCGGGAATTATTATTTCTGTCCAATGATTTTGGTAATCTTCTTTATCCGGTAAAACAACTGACCATTCTTTTATCACAGGTTGAGCTTTATAAAAATCCACTATTTTTTCAGTATTGTAACTTTCTGTTATAGCTTCCAGGCTGTCATTCCATTCAATCACTCTCAGAAAAATTTTATTGATATTTTTATATGAAACCAAAACTCTGAAAGGTTCATTGGCTAAATTTGAATTTTCAACCTGCATGCTCAATGATCTGGATAGTATTTCTGCTTTTAGCTTTAAACAGTCAAATGTTCCAACAGCATCCGGATATTTAATAGAAATGCTATCACATATTTGTAAAGCCTTTTTTGTATCCCATTTAAATTCATCTGATGCATCGGAATCATATTTTTCCCCCTGTTGTTTGTAATATTGAGCGAGATAAAAACACGCCATGGATGAGTGCGGTATTTCCTTGTATTTGTCAGTTAAATAAATCAAAGATTTGTAATAAAGATCTTTTTTGTTTGAAAGGATGTTGTTGTCATATACAAAATTTATTCTTGCCAGGTCAATATCAAGCAGTGCTTCTTTAAAAGCTGAGTTTAAATGAAAAGCTATCAATTCCTGATATAATTGAATTGCATAAAACTTAAGCGAAAGGGAATCTTTTGTAGTATAATTGTTTTTTACAAAAACAGTATCTACAGCAAAATCATTTTCATTGTTTAATACGAACTTATAGACAGGCTGAGTTAATGATGATTCCTCATTGATAAAGAATTTTAAAGCTTTATGAGCTAATATATCAAACAGTGTTGGGCGAAGATGAGCTTCCCGGGAATCTTCATTAATCAGAATAGGTTCAAATTCTTCTAATAAAATCTTTTGAAGTTCTTCTTTGTTTTCCAATGAACCTAAATAATATTTTGTTATCTCTCTGATTATTCTGTTTAAATCCCAGGTTTGAAAATCTTCATTATCAAAATTCACAGTCTCTGTTCTTTGAAGATATTTATTCCGGTTATCCTTATAATAATCCCAATACATATCAGCAAGTATCGATTTTAATATCGCATTTGATGGGAATTCAGATTCTGAAATCTCTTTCTTTACTTCGTTTACAATCTTTACATGACTGTTTTCTTCAATATAATTTGCGAACTTCAGTTTAAAATAAATTGCTTTAATAAACTGCGGATGCTGTTTTTCTTTTTTTGCGGCTGAATATATTTTTTCAACTACATCAAGTGCAGACCTGGTTAATCCAATTCTTTCTAAGGAATCAACCTTTTCCCAGGATGAAATGTAAAACTTCTCAGATGATTTTGAGGTTTGTGGAATAATAACAGGGACAAGAAGAAAAGAAATAATCACCGACCAAAGAATAAAACTTATTTTAGCCATTGGATTTCCCTTATAAAGGTTAATACAAAAATCTTGTATTTACTGATTTAATATACAAATTATCGATTCTAAAATATCACTTATTACTGCTGGATTTTATATAATTTATTTTTCTTCGCCAAAATAATGCTAGTAATCTTATTGTTAAAAGGCACTCGTAAAGAAGTTGCTGGGAAAATATTATGGTAAAAGTTTCCTGATATAAGTTGCTGGAAAAATCTTAAGCTGTGATTTAACAATTCTTATGAATTTATGTTAGATACAAGATACACTTTTTATTCTGAACGAACAGGAGTTCGTTCACTACAGAAAATTTATTATAAGCTGTTACCATTCACTTCACTACAAAATTAGAATTTCTGATGCTTGATTTTTAACTTAGACTATCATTTAATAAATAATATTTTATAATGAATAAACTATGTTTAATTACAGGCGCTACTTCCGGAATAGGAAAAGCTGCAGCTAAAGAGTTAGCTAAACTTGGATTTGATTTAATCCTGACTGGAAGAAGTGAAGAAAAAGGCAAGCAATTATCTGATTTGTTAAATGAAAAATATAAAGTCAAATCTGAGTTTATAAGATGTGATATTTCATCATTAAAGGATGTGAGAGAATTTGCTGAAAAAGTAAAATCAAAATATGACCGGCTGAATGTGTTAATTAATAATGCGGGATCACGATTCAGTGAATATCAGAAAAGTTCCGATGAGATTGAACTTACATTCGCAACAAATCATCTCGGACATTTTTTATTGACATATTTATTGTTAGATATTCTGAAAAAATCTGATAATGCAAGAGTAATTAATGTTTCATCTTCCGCACATTATGGCAAACAAATGGATATTGATGATTTGGTTTCTCCCAAAGAATATAATCGCAGCTTGATTTACGGAAGATCAAAACTTGCAAATGTTTTGTTTACTTATGAATTTGTAAGAAGAAATAATAATTCAAACATAGTAATGAATGCTGTTGATCCGGGAGGAGTTGCAACTAACTTTGCAAAGAATGAGGGATTTTTTCGTTGGTTAAAACATATTGGTTTTTACATCGCAAAAAGACAATTGTTAACCCCCAAACAAGGTGCTGAAACAGTAATTTATCTCGCTTCTTCTGAAGATGTTAAAAATGTAACAGGTAAATTCTTTTATGAGAAGAAAGAAAAGAGATCTTCTGATGAATCGTATGATTTAAATAAAGCAAAAGGACTCTGGGAATTAAGTGAACAATTATGCGGAGTTAAGTTTTTTACATAAGAGACTGTCTTATAACCGTCATTCCGTCCGCCAGAGGCGGATTATTTCGGAATCTAATAATTTGACTTTAAATAAAAATTAAAATCTCAAACGATTCATTTTGAATAGTAAAATTGATTTTATTGTTTCACAAATTTATAAGGTTGAAAATCCAATCCTTCTGTTACTGTTAAAGTAAAAGATTTTACTTTACCATCTTCAACTTCAAAAGGGAATACTTTTATTCCGTAAGTCGGATCGGAATAAGTGCATAAAAATCTGTTGTTGCCGATATATTCAAGTTTAGCTGTTAGTTTTGAATGATGTTCTAATTTTAACAACAGTGAATTTCCTTTTACCTCAAGTTCTGCAAAACCATAAACATCGTGTTTATATTTTCCTGCAAAATCCGAAAGAGGAAGCGTAGGTTTAATGTTCATTTTTACAGAATCCTGCCACTGAGCAATCATTCCGGAAGTCTGACTTTCTCTGGCTATACTTCTTTTGAAAACTATGTTATCATAATTTCTGTAAGGTAAGCCAAGATAAGAATCAATAATTTCCCATTTCAACATTTCAAAAAGACTATTAGCATCAGAGTTTGTTAAAACGGCTATTCCAAGATTTTCTTCGGGCAGCAAAGTTACAGAAGATAAAAATCCGTTTACTGCACCTGTGTGTGAAATAATTTCAGTTCCTTCATAATCAGTTAAAGCCCAGCCCAAACCGTAAAGATTATAATGACCTTCATTGAATAGTCGTCTTACTCTTCCGATAATAGTTTCAGGTTTTCTGGTTCTTGTTATTACTTCAAAAGGAATTTTTGTTTCACCATCAAATCTACCGCTGTCTAATTGTGCGATAAGCCAATGGCTCAAATCGGAAACAGAAGATCCGATACTTCCGCAAGGTGCCATATTATCAATATTTTCAAAAGGAAGAACAATAAGTTTATCGTTTGCCATAGTATGTGGTTTAGCAACATTATCAGATTTACTGAAATCAACTGATAGCGCAACAGTTCTATCCATCTTTAACGGCTTAAAGATTTTTTCTTTAACAAAATCAGACCAGCTTAAACCTGAAACTTTTTGTATCACTTTTCCAGCAATTGCATATCCGGAATTTGTATAACCATATTTTGTCCTGAAATCATATTTCGGAGTTGTCTCTCCAAGTTTTTGAATAACTTCATCTGATGTTAAATCAGAAGCCCAAAACATAAAATCCCCCTGAAATGTTTCATATCCCATTCTATGAGTAACAATATCCGTAAGGTTTAATTCTTTAGTCACCCAGGGATCTTTCATTTTTAAATCCGGTAAATATTTAATTACTTTATCATCAAGTTTTAATTTACCTTCTTTTTCAAGTAATGCTAATGCTGTTCCTGTAAATGCTTTTGTGTTTGATCCTATTAAAAACAATGTATTCTCATTAACCAAATCGTCTTTGCCAAGCTCTTTTACTCCGTAACCTTTTGATAAAACAACTTTTCCATCTTTTACGATTAAAACTGCCATTCCAGGAATCTGCCAGTTTTTCATTCCGCGCAGAACATAATTATCAAGCGAGTCAGTTATAAATGGGGGATTAGTTTGAGAGAAAATAACTGATGCAGAGAAGATTAAAACACAAATTGATAAAAATAGCTTTTTCATAAAAGATCCTTTTGAAATATGTTGAAAACAAAAATAAACAAGGCTTTGCTACACATCAAAGATTAGATTAGACTTAAAATTAAATCCATTTTAGTTCACAATTTTCTTATATTTTCCTCTTGAAATTTATAAATTAACTATTCGATTAAAATTTGCGGTTTTTATTTTGGTAAAAGAAAAGATAATTGTAACATCTGCTTTGCCTTATGCAAACGGAAATATTCATCTCGGACATTTAAGCGGTGCCTATCTTCCGGCAGATATTTATGTCAGATATAAAAGATTTAACGGCGACGATATAATTTATATTTGCGGCTCCGATGAACACGGCGTGCCGATTACAATAAGCGCCGATAAGGAAAAAGTTTCACCTCAGGTAATAATAGATCGTTATCACGAAGCGAATAAAAAAGCTTTTGAACGATTTGGAATGAGCTTCGATAATTATTCACGCACAAGTTTACCTATTCATCACGAAACTGCTAAGGAATTCTTTTTAAATTTTTATAATCGCGGATTATTTGTTGAAAGAAAATCTCTTCAGTTTTTTGATGAAAAAGCAAATATGTTTTTACCCGACAGATATGTTGAAGGAACCTGCCCGAGATGCGGAAACGAAGAAGCCAGAAGCGATGAATGTGAAAACTGCGGTTCGCTTTATGATCCATCTGAATTATTAAATCCTAAAAGCAAAATAACCGGTGCAACTCCAACATTAAAAGAAACATCACATTATTATTTTCCGCTTGGCAAATATCAACCTGCATTGGAAAAGTATGTTGATGAGATGAACAAAAAATATGGCTGGAAAGATAATGTGCTTCAATACTGCCGCGGCTGGTTTAAAGACGGATTAAAAGAAAGAGCAATTACACGAGATTTGGATTGGGGAATTAAAGTCCCTGTTGATGGTGCTGAAGGCAAAGTTATTTATGTTTGGTTCGAAGCTGTTCTCGGTTATATATCATCAACAAAAGAATTGTCTCAGATAAAAAATGATCCTGATCTCTGGAAAAGATATTGGCTGGACCCAGATACTAAATACATTGCGTTTATCGGTAAAGATAATGTTGTATTTCATACTCTTATTTTTCCTGCAATACTGATGGCGTGGAACGAAGGCGGAAAAGAACAATACTGCCTGCCGCAAAATGTTCCTGCAAATGAGTTTTTAAATTTTGAAGGAAAGAAATTTTCAAAAAGCAGAAATTGGGGAATTGATGTAGATGAATTTTTAAATTTATTTCCCGCGGATTTATTGCGTTATGCTCTTGGTGCCAACTTGCCTGAAACACGCGATACAGATTTTTACTGGAAAGAATTCCAGATGAGAAATAATAGCGAGCTTGCTGATATTCTTGGCAATTTTATAAATCGCACTTTTACTTTTGTGTTTAAGCATTTTGATGGAAAAGTTCCTGCGTTAGGAAAGCTTGAAAAGATAGATGAAGATATGCTGAAAGAGATCTCTGAATATCCTAAAAGAATCGCTGATCTGTTTGAAAAATATAAAATCCGTGATGGCGTAAATGAAATAATGAATCTTGCACGTGAAGGCAACAAGTATTTTAATGATACTGAACCGTGGAAGACAGTTAAATCAGATAAAGAAAGATGCGGAACAACTTTAAATATTTGTCTGCAAACAATTTACACTTTAGCTGAACTATTTTATCCTGTGCTTCCGTTCTCGATGGAAAAACTTTTTAAGATGTTAAACTCAAAACCTGTTGATTGGAAAGAGAGCGGCAAGCCTCAATTAGCAGAAGGTCATAAATTAAATGCAGCGGAGATTCTTTTTCCCAAAATTGAAGATGAAAAAATTGAAGCTCAGATAAATAAACTTCCGAAGTCTGAAATTGAAGCAGGGAAAAACGATCTTATTTCGTATGATGATTTTATGAAAACTCAATTAAGAGTTGCTGAAATAATTGAAGCTGAGAAAGTTCCGAAAAGTGATAAGCTGTTAAAGCTGAAGGTAAAATTAGAAAACGAAGAAAGACAGATAATTGCAGGAATAGCAAAACACTATAAACCTGAAGAACTGATAAATAAAAAAGTAGTTATTGTTGCAAATCTTCAGCCTGCAAAATTAATGGGTTTGGAATCAAAAGGTATGATCTTAGCAGTTGAAAATGCAGATGGAACTTTACAGGTTCTTAACGTATCTGAATCAGTAAAAAACGGTACGAGAGTTAAATAAATAATTAAGGATGATTAAATGAGAAGTATTATAATTGCTTTTGTTTTATTAGGAACACTGAATGTTTTTGCCCAAAATTTTAATGAAAAAATTTCCACAAAACTTCAAACGCAAATCAGAACCGAAGGTGGAATGGAAAATTATTTAATTTGGGTTGATTTTAATGATAAAGGAAATGATCTACAGAAATATTTTAATAATCCGGAAACAGTTGTAACACAAAGATCATTGGAAAGAAGATCAAAAGTTTTAGATAAATCAAATTTGATAAAGTACTCTGATCTTCCTGTGAACCAGAATTATATTCAGCAATTAGTTCAGGATGGTTTTGTTGTTAAGCAAAAATCAAAATGGTTTAACTCTGTTAGTGGTTATGCAACTCTTGATGTAATTAATCGTATTAGTCAATATCCGTTTGTAAAGTTATTAGATGTTGTCGGAGTTTACGCAAGCAAAAAAGATAATATTGAATTTCAAAAGATCGAAAATTTTAAAAGCAATCTCATACAACCAGAAGGTATTCATTCATTAAATTACGGGGCTTCATTTGCCCAGCTTAATCAAATAAATGTACCTGCAGTTCACGATTCAGGATATAATGGTGCAGGTATAATGATTTGTGTAATGGATGCTGGTTTCTCAAATCTTACTCACGAAGTTTTCTCCAGTATGAACATAGCATCTACTTATGATTTCGCGACTCATAGTCCAAATCTTACAGGACACTCACACGGAACAGCAACGCTTTCTTTAATAGGCGGATTTAAACAAGGCGAGTTAATAGGACCTGCTTATGGTGCAACTTTTCTTTTAGCAAGGACTGAAGTAGATCCGGGAGAAACTCCGCAGGAAGAAGATAACTGGATTGCAGCAATGGAGTGGGCAGATAGTCTGGGCGTTGATGTAACTTCGACTTCTTTAGGTTACTTGGATTTTGATCCGCCATATTCGAGTTATACATGGATGGATATGGATGGTAATACTGCAAGAATAACAATTGCAGCAGATTTAGCAGTTGGTTTAGGAATTACTGTTGTTAATTCTGCAGGAAATAATGGTTATAATTCTTCACATAATACATTAAATGCACCTGCTGATGGTGATAGTGTTATCACAATTGGTGCTGTTGGAAGTTCAGGCGGAGTTGCATCATTCAGCAGTGTTGGTCCTACCTACGATGGAAGAATTAAACCGGATCTTATGGCAATGGGAAGCAATGATTATATTGCAACAACTACTGGCAATAACTATAGCTATGGTTCTGGAACTTCTTTTAGCTGTCCGTTAGCGGCAGGAGTTTGCGCTCTTTTACTTCAGAAAAATCCGTTACTAACTCCGATGGAAGTATTAGAGATATTAAGATCAACTGCTTCTCGCAGTACAAATCCCGATAATCAATATGGCTGGGGAATTATTAATGCTCTCAGCGCCATTAACTCTATTGTTGTTCCTGTTGAATTAACATCATTCACTGCTGAATATATTGACGGTAAAGTTGAGCTTCAATGGATTACGGCGAGTGAAACAAATAATTATGGATTTGAAATTGAGAGAAAAGAAATCTCGGGTTCTTATCAAACAATAGGATTTGTTAGCGGAAGCGGCTCTTCCGTAAACAGAATTACCTATAATTTTACTGACAATAATTTAAATGCTTCAGGATATTTATACAGATTAAAGCAGATTGATTTTAATGGCAGCTTTGAATATTCAAATGAAGTTGAAGTTTTAATAACCGATCTTAATGAGTTTAAACTATTTCAAAACTATCCAAACCCATTTAATCCGGTTACAACTTTACAATTTATAATTCCTGAAGAGGGAAATGTTAAAATCATATTATATGATATACTTGGTAATGAAATAAAAACATTATTTAATGATAATGTTATTTCCGGATCGTACAACATTACAATTGATGGTTCGGATTTATCAAGCGGAACGTATTTTGTGAAAATGTTAACCAAAAGCGGGCAGCAAGTAATTAAAATGAGTTTGTTAAAGTAGTAATTAATAGCTGATCTTTGTATAAACTGCATTGATCAGCTTAAAATTACCTTGATTTTCAAACCTTCAAGTAATAAAATTCTAAGTTAAATTTATAAAACTATAAAGGAGATAAAAATGTCTTTAAGGATTTCCATTTATTTCGCAGCCTTATTAACATTTCTGATAACAGCCTGTTCAACTGAACATTCGAAAATTGTAATTGCTGAATACGATGATGTTAAGATAAGAATGGACGAGTTTGAAAATGCTTATACGAAAAATGTCGGCAGTTTAGCGGTAGCAATTAAGGACAGTTTTGAGAATTATAAAAACTTTGCTGAGCTGTACACTAACTTCAGAATGAAGCTTGATGATGCAAAATTACGCGGCTATCAGAATGATTCAGAGTTAAACGATGAATTACAAAACTATAAAAAGCAGGTCGGTTCATCGTATATACTGGAGAAATATCTTGTTGAGCCGAACATAAAAGACTTGTATGAAAAAAGAAAAACTGAGATAAGGGCAAGTCATATTATGATTAGACCAGATTCAACCGGAGAGCTTGCTGCAAGAAACAAAACTCAGGCAATACTTGATAGCATAAAAGCCGGTCAATCCTTTGAGTCGATGGTTCAGAAGCATACACAGGATAATTTTTCTAAACCAAAAGATGGAGATATTTTTTATTTCACCGCCGGACAATTACCGTATGAATTTGAAGATGCTGCTTACCATACACCAAAAGACAGTATTTATCCGCAGGTTGTACAGACCCGTTTCGGTTTTCATATTATAAAAGTAACGGATGTAAAACAAAGAATTCCTAAAATAAGAGTAAGCCATATTTTAATCAGTTATTCAAAACCTGATGGAACAGTTGATACAGCAGCTACTTATGCAACAATGGATAGTGTGTTGGCGGAATTGAAAGCCGGTAAGGATTTTGGAGAAGTTGCAAAAAGATTTTCTGATGATACCGGAACCAAAGATAAAGGTGGTGATCTTGGATTTTTTGAGAGAAGAATGATGGTGCCCGAATTTGATGAAGCAGCATTCAAACTTGATGTAGGACAGGTTTCAGATGTTGTTAAAACAAGTTTTGGTTTACATGTTATTAAGCTTACTGAAAAGCAATCTTATCCGACTTTTGAAGAAGACAAAGAAAATTTAAAGAATTTACTTAAGAGATCTCGTTATAATGATCTTTATACCGAATTAGTTGAAAACTATAAAAAAGAATTCAATTACAAACTCAATGAAGATACCTTTCATCAAATGTTAGATCAAAATGATTCGACATTGATCGGTGGCGAATTAAGGGGCGGAGAAGTCCTTGGTAATAAAACACTTTATTCTTTTACAAACGATGTAGTAACTGTTAATGATTTTTATTCTAAGCTTAAATCAGATACTGAGTTTACCGGCAAAAAATTTAATAATGATTTTATAAGCAGAGCAATTAAAAAATATTCTGATCAACAGGTGCTGGAAGAAAAAGCTAATACATTGGATAAAACTGATTCAGAATTTGCTGAATTGATGAAAGATTATCAAAACGGAATTTTCATCTTTAAACTGCAGGAAGATGAAGTATGGAACAAAGTAAAAATCGATAGTGTTAAACTTTTTGATTTTTATCAAAAGAATATGGAAAAATATAAATGGGATAACAGAGTTGCATTTACAGAAATATTTGCCAGAAGGGATTCTGTAATAAGACATTATTACGATCTGTTAAAATCCGGTGAGAATTTTGATTCGCTTGCATCAAAAACTGAACGCCCAAATATGAAAGAAAAACATGGTAAATACGAACTTCAAATAATTAGTTCGGACTTATCAAAGATTGCAGACGGATTATCTAAAATTGGAGATTATTCAGAACCAATACCAAATCAGGGTGGTTTTTCAATAATCAGATTAGATGAAAGAGATCCGGCAAGATTAAAAACTTTTGAAGAAGCAAAAGCAGAAGTCTCTGGTGCATTCCAGGAATTTGAAAGTAGACGGCTCGAAAATGAATATATTGACTCTTTAAAGAAAAGATATTCACCGGTAATTAATTATGACCAATTGCGTAAAGCTTTTACACAATATACCAAATAGTATCATTCTGTTTTCTGTTGTGCTGATAATTGGCAGCTGCTCAGAGAAAAAACAGAAAACTGAATTTATAGCACGCGTTAATGATTCCTATTTAACCGGAGAGGCTTTTGCTTCTCTGGTTGATACTTCAGGATTAACGACCGAGGAAAAAAACAACGCTATTAAATTATGGGTATATGATGAGTTATTATATCAGAAAGCTGTTAGTGAAGGTATAACAAAGAAAGATGATTTTTTAAGAATCATAAACGATTCAAAAAGAAAATTAGCCGGTTCGATTTATATTAATAAAATAATTGATGATGAAGATTTTGATGTATCTGATGATGACCTTTCTAAATATTATGAGAAAAACAAATTATACTTCAGAACGGATGAAGATTACTTTAAGCTTAATAAGATTTACTTTAATAATGAGGATAAAGCAATCAAATTCAGAAATATTGCTGTTGAATCAGGCTGGCAAAATGCATTGAATACATTTGAAAATGATCTATCTGTTATTGATAAATTAAATTTACAGATGGTAAAAGAATCAAATCTTTATCCTGTTCAGATTGCAAAAATAATGAAGGATTTTTATCCGCAGGAAATCAGTGTTGTAATTACGGAAAGACCGGGATATTATTCATTAGTTCAATTTCTTGCTAAATATGGAAAAGGATCAGAATTGCCGTTTGAGTCTATTAAAGAAGAGGTAAAAAGAAGATATAAAGCAGAGTTAAAAACAGAAGCAATTGAAAACCATATAAAAGAACTTTACTCCAAGAATAATATTGAGATAAAAAAATGAAAATAAAATTATTAGCAATTCTAACCTTATTTACTTTAAATATTTTTGCTCAGGAAGTACTGGATAAAATTGTTGCGGTAGTTGATAATGAAATAATTCTGAAAAGTGAACTTGATTTTCAGGTTAGTGTTTTTGCATCACAGCGTCAGTTAGATCCAAACAAACCGGGTTTGCGTGAGCAGATATTAAATTCAATGATTGAAGAAAAATTAATTTATGCTCAGGCTGATCTTGACTCTATAACTGTTTCGGAAGATGAAATAAACCAGAGGATTGATTATCAGATAAATATATTTACACAGCAGTACGGTTCCGTTGCCAATATAGAAAAAATTTATGGTATGAGCATCGACAGGATAAAACGTGAACTGAGAGATGAAGTTAGAAAAAGTCTGATGTCTCAGCGTTTACAGGAGAAAAATTTCGGAAAAGTTCAGGCAACAAGAAGAGAAGTTGAAGAATTTTTTAATACTTATAAAGATAGCATTGGTCTGATACCTGAGAAAGTAACAATCTATCATATTTTCCAGAATCCTAAAGCAAGTGCAAAACTGAAAAAGAAATTTTATGATAAAGCATTAGCTTTGCTTGATTCAATAAAAGCGGGAAAAGATTTTTCTGAACTTGCAAGAAAATATTCTGATGATCCCGGCAGTGCAGCTCAGGGCGGTGATCTTGGATTTGTTAAAAAAGGTGTTTTCTATCCTGAGTTTGAAGAAGCAGCATTTAAATTAAATGTTGGTGAAATTTCAGGAGTTGTAGAATCACCTGTTGGTTTCCACATAATCCAGATGCTTGAAAAAAGAGGTGAATCTGTTAACACCAGACACATTCTTATTAAAATAAAAGCTGATGAAGATGCTGATTTAAAAACGATAGACTTCCTTAGTGAAATAAGGGACAGCATACAAAAAGGATTCGGAACTTTTCAGGAGTATGCCAAGAAGTACAGTGAAGATAAAGAAACTGCTCCGTTTGGCGGTGAACTTGGAACATTTTATATGAATCAGTTGGATAAAGCTTTGCTTGATGCTGTTGGAAAATTGAAACAGGGAGAAATCGGCTATCCACGTAGACTTGAATACGCACCAGGTACCTATGGTTATCATATTGTATGGCTTAAATCCCGTGTACCACAGCATAAAGCTGATTTAGAATCAGACTATTCTGAAATTAAGAAATTAGCTGATGATTTTAAGAAACAGAATGAATACAGTAAATGGATAGCAGAAATTAAAAAGAAAATTTTCTGGGAAATAAGAATTTAAGTAAAACATAAGGTTTAAATTGAGCAATCAGAATTCCGGTCAAGAAGATGTTCTTTTAGTAGAACAGCTTAATAAAAAAATTGAAGAGATCCGAAATGAAATTTCAAAAGTAATAGTTGGTCAGAGTTCGATCATAGACCACTTGATTATAGCATTACTTTCACGTGGACATTGTTTGCTGGTTGGTGTTCCGGGTCTTGCAAAAACTTTATTGATTAAAACACTTGCAGAAGTTTTGGATTTAAAATTCAGCCGGATACAATTTACACCTGATCTTATGCCGAGCGATATTACCGGAACAGAAATTCTTGATGAAGACAGTATAACCAAGCAAAGAAATTTCAGGTTTATATCTGGACCGGTGTTTGCTAATATTATTCTTGCTGATGAGATTAACAGAACTCCGCCCAAAACCCAGGCTGCATTACTTGAAGCAATGCAGGAACATAAAGTAACAGCTGCAGGAAAAACATATCAGCTACCTGAACCGTTTTTTGTTTTAGCAACACAAAATCCTATTGAACAGGAAGGAACATATCCGCTGCCGGAAGCTCAACTGGACAGGTTTATGTTTAATCTCTGGTTAGATTATCCAAGCTCTGAGGAAGAAGTAAAAGTTGTTCAGACAACCACAAGCCAGTATAAAGCACAGCTTAATAAAATTGTTACTGGGCAGGAAATTATAAATTATCAGGAACTCGTATTAAAAGTTCCGGTAGCACAAAATGTAATTGAGTTTGCCGTTAAAATTTCAAATATGACAAGACCTGTAAACGGTAATGCTCCTAAATATGTTAAAGACTTGGTTACCTGGGGCGCAGGACCGAGAGCATCTCAATATCTTGTGCTTGCTGCAAAAACCAAGGCTGTTATCGAAGGAAGATTTACACCTAATATTGATGATATAAAGTCTGTTATGCTTCCGGTATTACGCCACAGGATAATTACAAATTTTAGTGCCGAAGCTGATGGAATAACATCAGTAGATGTGATAAAGAAAATTATTGAAGAAAAAATTTAACTTCCTTTACAGCTTTGCGATACTATAATTTTTGTAAGCAAAGTAAATTTCTTTTAAAGCTGTTTTTACAATAGTAGCAGTTGGTACTGCGAGCAGCATTCCGATTATTCCGAACAATTCACTGCCCGCAATGATTAAAAGTATAATAAATATCGGATGGATATCAACGCTTTTTGAAAAAACATACGGCTGCACAAAACCATTATCAACAGTATATGTTAATGCAACAATTAAGAAAATTAATGGAACCATTGACAGATTTCCGGTGATCATTATTGATAAAATCACGGCTGGAATTCCACCGATAATAGGACCAAAATATGGAACCAGATGTCCTAAGCCTGCAATTACTCCGAGCGGCAGAGCATTTGGCAAACCGATAAAATAAAAACCAAAACCAACAAAGACTCCGACAAAAGTTGCATCAAATATCCATGCTCTCACAAATCTTCCAAGCTGAAGAGTAACTCTCTTGAGTATCCAGTAAGACATTTCAAAATATTTATTTGGGACTTTGTAGATCAATCCTTTCTGAATCGCATCGGTATCTTTTAATAAAAAGAAAGTAATAAATGGTACAATCACTAGAAAAGTTGCAACTGAAACAATACTGCCAAGATATGTTGTAAGATGATTTATCAGATCATTGAAAGATGTTGAAATAATATCTTCAGCTTTCTTTACCAGATTGCCTTTGTGAAAGAAAGGAAAAATACCGAGTAACTTTTGTTCGATTAGATTCAGTTCTTCATTAAGAGAAAAATCCTTTAATGCAATAATAAGCTGATCCATCTGATAGATAAGCTTTGGTATAACTGATGAAAGAGCAAGATAAACTAAAAATGCAAACAACAGGAAAACGCTTAAGGTAGAAATTGTTCTGGATAGACCTTTCCCTTCCAGTAATCTGACAAACGGTGCAAAGATAAAACCAAGAAGCACAGAAAGCACAAAAAGAATTACTACATTACTTAGAATATAAAGTAAAAGGAAAGCTACTACTATCCCGATGAAAATAAGAAAGTAGTTAAATATTTTTTTATTTAATACATCAGTCATACTATAAATTAATTGCCTCAACTCTTTTTACAGAAGGAACTTCTTTCATAATTGCTCTTTCAACGCCTGCACGTAACGTCATTACAGAAAGCGGACAGGTTTCACAATCTCCAAGCAGTCTTACTTTTACAATTCCATCTTCGGTAATATCAACAAGTTCTATATCACCGTTATCAGCTTGTAAAAATGGTCTGATATTGTTAAGTGCTTTTTGTATTTCGTTCGTTATCTGAGCCATAGTTTTTTTCTATTAAGCTATCATATCCCAAAATTAAATGCTGCTTTTGCTTAATGATTAAATCATTCAATTAACAAATTAAAAAATTGTTTATTTAATTCAGAACCTCTGCAAGTGTTTTTTCAAGGCTTTCACCTCTTAATTCGCTCTCAGTTCTGATAATTGTTCCGTCTTTACCAACGAGATATAAAGTTGGCCAATGGGTAATATTATACAATGAATGGATAGATTTGTTGTTATCATCCAAAACATGTGTCCAGCTCATATTTCTTTCTTCTGTAAACTTTTTAAACTCATCTTCATTTTTACTGTTAAACATCAGGTCACTGCTTACACTGATTATCTCGAATCCTTTTCCTTTGAACTTTTCATAAGCTTTTACAAGGTTTGGTATTTCGCCAACGCAAGGTCCGCACCATGTTCCCCAAAAATCGAGAAGAACAACTTTACCTTTATAATCTGACAGCTTTCTTTGTTCGCCTTTAGTTGATACAAATTCAAAATCTATTGAAGGCTTACCAATAATATCTTTATTGAACTCAGATGATTTTTTTTGTCTTTCATTCATCTCAAATATTCGCTGAACTACAGAAGCTCTTTTACCTTCCGGAATCTGTTCAGCTATTCTTACAATTTTTTCAGTAGCATATTGATAATGAGGCATTAACAATTCACTTAAAGCTGATTGAAAAGCATAGTATATTCTACCTTGTGCATTTAAAAGTTCATAATTGTTTGGATATTTTTTGTTTAATTGATTGAATTCTTCTTCAAAATCATTTTTTAGCTGCACTACATCATCAAAGCTTTTTGCGTTATTAAATTTCTTATCCCAAAGCACAAAACGGGCGAGATGAAAATCAGGATAGTCTTTTAATTCGTTTTCAATTTCAGCAATACAGGTTTCATTATCGGCGCCAGCCATTATTAAAAAATCTATATTTCTGAATCTTGCTCCTTTAACAGGTTTACCTGAATTATCAAAAATATAACTCGTATAAGTTTTTTTGTCGTTATAATCGAAATTGGTTCCGTCAGTAACATAGTATGAAAGTAATTCAGCTGAATCTGGAATATTAATCTCGGCAGAAAAAATACCGTCCGTTGCTGACATATTAATTTCATTTTTTCTCCCTTGGTCAGGATTCAGGACATTTTGAAATAATGCCTCTGGTCCATCTGACGCAAAGCCTTTTGTACCCCAGTAATCAAATGCATACACTAGAGTAAGTTTTGAGTCTTTTGTAAAAATTTTTTTATCAGCGGGATTATATTTTACTGAAAAAGTTTTTCCGGCAACAGGAAAAGATTGAGCAGCCAACGAGATCGAAAAGAAGAAAAAGAAGTAAACTATTTTTTTCATTTCATCACCTCAATTGTTTTTGTTCAACCTAAAATAAAACTCATATCCTTTAATTCCTACACATATATTAAGAATTCTCTTTGATGAAATATTTCTTAATTATCATCACCAAGATCTATTTCAATTTTATCATTTGAACCTGTGTTACGGATATTTACCTGTTCTGTAAGTTTTCTTGATATATCCATAATTATTTTTGATTCATCAGCATCAGGAGTAGAATACACCATCGGTTCACCATTATCACCGCCTTGTCTAATGCGCTGATCAATTGGGATTCCGCCAAGTAATGTTGTATTAAGTTCCGAAGAAATTTTTTGACCTCCTCCTGAGCCAAAGATATCATATTTGTTTCCTGTATCAGGTGCAATAAAATAACTCATATTTTCCACGACTCCAAGAACGGGTACATTAACTCTTTCGAACATCTTAAGTGCTTTTCTTGCATCAATTAGTGATACTTCCTGCGGTGTAGTAACAATAACAGCACCTGTTAATGGAATTGTTTGAACAAGTGTAAGCTGTATATCACCTGTTCCGGGAGGTAAATCGAAAATTAAATAATCAAGTTCGCCCCAATCCACATCTGTAAGAAACTGTTTAATAGCTCCGCTTGCCATAGGTCCGCGCCATATTATCGGAGCATTTTCATCTATAAGGAGACCGATTGACATAAATTTAATACCATAATTTTCAAGCGGAATAATCTTAACTGAATTTTCTGCCTGATATACTTTTGGTCTATCATTTGCGCCAAGCATTATTGGAATACTTGGTCCGTAAATATCTGCATCTACTAAACCAACCATAGCTCCATCCAAAGCTAATGCCACTGCAAGATTGACAGCAACCGTACTTTTTCCAACGCCGCCTTTTCCGCTTGCAACTGCAATTGTGTTTTTAACTCCAGGTAATATTGCATCCTTACGGGGATCTTTATGAGTGGTTATATGCGAAGATGCTTTTGTCTGAAGATTCAGATCAACTTTTCTTATCTCCTTAAAATCATTTTTTAACTGATCAATAATTGCATTTTTAATATCATCAGAATTTTTTGTCGTAAGAGAAAGTTCTAAAAATATTTCACCATCTTTTTGATTGAACTTTTTAATTGAATTTAACGTGATCAGATTAACATTTAACTCCGGATGTTTTACGTTTTTAATTGAGTTTACAAGACTGCTTTTAGTTATTTCGGACATTATTATACCTTAAAAATATTAATTATATTGGATATGTTATTAAAAAATTATTTGTTGTTAGAAAGTTAAAGTTACTGTTAAAATGATTTTTGATTTCTGATTCCGGTTGCTTTAAGTGCATGTTTCATTAACCATTCCTGACTGTTAACTTTTTTTGTTGTTTCTTTACATTCAACAAATTTATAACTGCCATCGGGCTGCAGTATTCGTGCTTTAACATTATCTTTTAAAGTAACTTTTATCAATGTACTTATTATTTCATTTTTTAATTTCTGATTTTCGATCGGAACAGCGACCTCAACTCTTCTATCAAGATTTCTCTGCATCATATCAGCACTGCTGATATAAACTTTCTCATCTCCATCGCTGTAAAAATAAAAAACCCTGCTGTGTTCAAGATATCTACCGACAATACTTCTGACTTCTATATTTTCACTTAAGCCTTTAACTCCCGGAATCAAACTGCAAACACCGCGCACAACAAGTTTTATATCAACGCCTGCGTTTGATGCTTCGTACAAAGCAGATATAACAGATGGATCAACAAGCGCATTCAGCTTTAAATAAATTTTTGCTTCTTTACCAGCTAAAGCGTTTTCAATTTCGTTGTTGATCAGTTCCAGAACTTTTTCACGCATATTAACAGGTGAAACGAACAACTTTCTGTATTCTTTCTGTTTGGAGTAACCGGTAAGAAAATTAAATATATCGGAAACATCGCTGCATATATCTTCATCTGAGGTAAAATATCCTAAATCTGTATAAAGCTTTGAAGTAATTGCATTATAATTTCCGGTTGAGATATGTACATATCTTTTTACTCCATCATATTCTTTTCTAACAACAAGAGTTATTTTAGCATGTGTCTTTAATCCGACCAAACCATAAACTACATGTATTCCTACTTTTTCAAGTTCCCTTGCCCAGAAAATATTATTTTGTTCATCAAATCGTGCTTTTAGTTCTACAAGTACTGCAACTTGCTTTCCCATCTCTGCTGCTTCTATTAAGCATTTAATAATCGGTGAATCGGGACCAACCCTGTATAGTGTCTGTTTAATTGCAAGCACATCAGGATCAAGTACTGCATTTTTTATAAAATCAATAACAGGTGTAAACGAATGATATGGATGATGAAGAAGAATATCTTTCTGTCTGATTATTGAAAAATAATCTTCCTCTTCATCAAATACTTTTGGTGTAACAGGATAGAACGGTTTTTCTTTTAATTGATGAACAGGCAGATTGTAAAGGCTCATAATATCACTTAATCCGAGCGGTCCATCAGACATGTGAACATCTTCTTTGGTTATCTCAAGATTTTCAATCAGTGTATCAAGCATAAAATCGGGCATTGGATGTCCTACTTCCAATCTGACCACACTGCCAAATCTTCTTTGCTTAATGTTTTCTTCCATAACACTTAACAGATCATCAGCTTCATCTTCCTGAAGTTCAATATCAGTATTTCTGGTTATTCTGAATCTATGAGCTTCAACTATTTCCATTCCGGGAAAAAGTAAATTCAGATTTGCTTTTATAATATCACCAAGCCAGATGTAGGTTGCAGAGAAATTTCCATCAGCATTAAAAGGTTTATCCGGCTCTAAAATGTTATCAATCTGCAATAATCTTGGTAAAATGCTGGGCATTTTAACTCTTGCAAAATGTTGTTCGCCGTTTGGCTTTTGTATAAGAATAGCCAGGTTTAAACTTAAATTGGAAATGTAGGGGAAAGGTCTTCCCGGATCAAAAGCAAGCGGAGTTAAAACAGGAAATATTTCTTTTTTAAAATAACCTGTAAGTTTTTCTTTATCACTATCACTTAGCTCATCAAATGAAAGGAGAATGATGCCTTGCTCTTTTAATGCAGGAATCATTTCATTCGTCCAGAGATTATCAAGCTTTTTTAGTAACGGTTTTAATGCAATCTCCACTTTGTTAAGCTGTTCGATAGGTGTAAGTCCATCAATAGCAGGTTCTGAAATATTTGCTGCGATCTGTTCTTTTATTCCCGAAACCCTGATCATGTAAAATTCATCAAGGTTGGAACAGAATATCGAAATAAATTTAATTTTATCAAGCAAAGGCAGTTCCGGATTAAGTGCTTCTTCCAGAACACGTTTATTGAACTCAACCCAGCTTAAATCGCGGTTAATAAAATTTTCCGGTTTACTGTATTTTTTTAATAATTCTTTGGTATTCATTTAATCAATTACATTGGGACGCAAATATAACTCATTTGCAAACGATTTGCCGTTTAAAAACTCTTATAATTGATTTAAAACAACAAGATTAAAAGCTCAATCGGTAGTTTTTCCCAATAAGCATATCAAAATTATTACTTGAGTAACAATTTTTAACTATGATTTTATATTGTCAGAGTTTCTCAAATCCGATATAGGACATAAAAACAAAGATAATTTAACGGACAAATAATTATTTCTTAAAAATTCTTCCTTATGACTGTCTTTATTGAGCTAA
>JAKIZM010000059.1 GCA_022708025.1 Bacteroidota bacterium
CATCAGCATCTAAACGATAGAAATATACACCACTGTTCAATGAACTTGCATCAAAGGATATCTTCTGACTGCCTGCTGACATCTGTCCATTTACTAATGAGGCTACTTCCTGACCTAATACGTTAAATACCTTCAGGCTTACTTTGCTATCTACTGCTAAGCTGAAGTTTATTGTTGTACTTGGGTTAAATGGATTTGGATAATTCTGATCCAAAGCAAATACTGTTGGAGCAACAACATCTGCTTCTACTACATTTGAATAATCAAATGTGCCATTGTAATCTATTTGTTTTAATCTGTAGCTGTAATGACCGGCTTTCAGATCTTTATCAATAAATGAATAATTATGGATCTCTGTAGATGTACCTTGTCCTTGAACAAATGCTATTGTATGAAATTCCCCGTCTGTGTTTCTTTGAACTTCAAATCCCTGATTGTTTGTTTCAGTTGCTGTTGTCCAATTTAACTCAACCTGATTTGTTGAACCAATAGCTGTAAATGAAGTCAGTTCTACTGGTATTACCTGACCTATACATAAATCATCCCAATAGATTTCCCAGATATTTAATGTATAGCCGTCATACCAAATCTGAATCTGTGCATTTTCAGAACCTGTTGCAGGTGTTGTAAAAGTACCTTCTACCAACATTGGTCCAACATTCCCTGTTGGATCAACTACCTGATATAATACTTCTTCAGTTACACCTCCATCATAAGTAATACTTACTGTTGCAGTGCCGCTTGGATTTGCATACCATCTGAAATAGAATCTAAATGAAAATGATGTTAAATAATTATTCGATAAGTTAACAGGAATGGTATTTGACCTTATCAAAGATTTACCAGTAAATGATGGTGTCCAGTTTAACCTCAATTCAGGTGCTGTGCCTCCAGCAGATGATGATGGATTCGCATTCCACTGAGTCATACCCATTGGTCCTACAATAGTCCAATTACTTAAATCTTCAAATGTTTCGCAAAACTCATGTAGGTTCGGATCCTGAACTGTTTTAAATGTCCAGGTAGATGAGGATATATTACAAGTATCTATCTTATTAATTACTTTCCATTCATACTTCGAAAAATAATTTAATGGATTTGGTATTGCCCATTGTGTTATTGGTGCACCTGAATAAACTGAGGTCATATTACCTGCAGGACCAAAAAACACTTCTACTTGTGTCGGAGGAACAGTTCCAGGTCCGCCATTTGACCAGCTTAAAGTAACACCTGTAAGAGGAATATCAACTGCGTTATTTGCAGGAGTTGGGTTTTCGGGTTTTTGAACAGGACAAGGCGGGCCAGTTAAAGCTATTTCATACCCGAATAATTTATCCGGTACACCTTGTAAAAGACCTCCAAGGATTGCTTTACCGGAAACTAAATTAGGTGTAATAAATAATCCGCCTGCTATAGCATCTGCATTGCCCAGCCCAACATCAGTTTTAACATCATGCTGTATGCCGGTATATGCACCTGTTGTATAATTCATTTGCATTATATTTTGAGGAGTACCTGCCCCTGAACCTTGTGACCATACCCATAAAAACGGACCACCAGCAGACCATTTATCATAAGCAAGTCCATATACTCCAGTTACTGTGCTGTTGATAGTTCTTAATAAAGTTCCTGACATACTAAATTCATAAAAGTTATAATTTGGTGATGTCCAGTTACCTACTATAATACTTCCCGCACCACCATCACCATCAGGATTATAAGCAATAAATCTTGCTCCATTTGGTGCTGCATTTACTGGAATAGTACCAACAAGGGTTTTTGTAGCCGGATCTACTATCTGAACGGCCGCAGTATTTATTGAACAATAAATAAACTGTCCGTCAAAAACCATCCCTCTTGTACCTGTAAATGGAAGGGTAAACTGCATATCAAGTGTACCATCTGGATTCCACTGATGAGCAACATTAGATGCCCAACGAGTAGTCCAGAATTTACCTAATGTTGGGATATAAATTGCACCTGCATTGCCAGCAGCACCGGTAACTGCTGTTGCGTCATAATCAAATTCTACGTCCCAGGTTGCTTCTGTAACAGGAATAACTGGTTCAACTTTTACATTAGCAAGAGTTGAACTGATTTCCTGAGAATTTATTGACTGCTGTGAGAACATTGTGTTTCCAAATAGGAAAACAAGAACAAAAGAAATTGTAAAGAGTTTTTTTAACATAGATACCTCCGAAAATTAAAATATTTTTTAATTTATTTGGTTTGACGATTAGATATTAATCAAAATATTTATTTGAGTCAAGTATTATTTAACTAAATAATTTCTTTTTTACAAAATTTTAATAACCTAACTGATTTTAGTGAAGCTTTTCTTTATAAAATTTATTTTAGTTTTCATCATTTTTAACAATAAAAAAAGCCAGCCCTTAATTCAGAGCCGGCTTTTTATAAGTGATATTATATTACCAATTTTACTTTGTTAATATCATCTTCTTTGTGGAACTGAATTTCTGTCCATCTATGCCATCAGCATCTAAACGATAGAAATATACACCACTGTTCAATGAACTTGCATCAAAGGATATCTTCTGACTGCCTGCTGACATCTGTCCATTTACTAATGAGGCTACTTCCTGACCTAATACGTTAAATACCTTCAGGCTTACTTTGCTATCTACTGCTAAGCTGAAGTTTATTGTTGTGCTTGGGTTAAATGGATTTGGATAATTCTGACCAAGAGCAAATTCTCTTAAACCTAATACCTCTACTTCAATTGTATTTGAATATTCAAATGTTCCATCTAGATCGATTTGTTTTAATCTGTAGCTGTATGAACCTGCTTCGACATTCTGATCTACAAATGTATAGTTATGTACATTTGTTGAGGTTCCATGTCCTGCTACAAATCCTACTGTCCGATATTCACTGCCATTGCTTCTTTCTATCTGGAAGCCGTTGTTATTTAATTCAGTTGCTGTTGTCCAATTTAACTCAACCTGATTTGTTGAACCAATAGCTGTAAATGAAGTCAGTTCTACTGGTATTACCTGACCTAAACATAAATCATCCCAAAATATTTCCCAGATACCTGATAAGGAATTCCCATCATACCAAATTTGAATCTGAGCATTTTCAGAACCTGTTGCAGGTGTTGTAAAGGTACCTTCTACCAACATTGGTCCAACATTCCCTGTTGGATTAACTACCTGATATAATACTTCTTCAGTAACACCACCATCATAGGTTATACTTACTGTTGCAGTGCCGCTTGGATTTCCATACCATCTTAAATAGAATCTAAATGAAAATGATGTGAACCAATTATTCAATAAGTTAACAGGAATGGTATTTGACCTAATCAATGATTTACCAGTAAACGATGGGCTCCAGTTTAATCTTAATTCAGGTGCTGTACCACCTGCACTATTTGTTGGATTGGCATTCCAATTTGTCATACCCAGTGGTCCTACAACAGTCCAGTTACTCAGATTGTCAAAAGGCTCACAGTATTCGTGTAAATTAGGATCCTGAACTGTTTTAAATGCCCAGGTAGATGAAGATATATTACAAGTATCAATCTTATTAACTACTTTCCACTGATAGTTTGTAAAATAATTTAATGAACCAGGTACAGCCCAGTTTGTTATTGGTGCACCTGAATAAACTGATGTCATATTACCAGCAGGACCAAAAAATACTTCAACTTGTGTCGGAGCAACAGTTCCAGGTCCGCCATTTGACCAGCTTAAATTAACACCAGTAATTGGCACGTTTACAGCGTTATTTGCCGGAGTAGGATTCTCAGGTGTTTGAACAGGACAAGGAGGTCCAAGTTGTTCTACCACTGCAGCTATATTCCAATTGACATCTATTTCTCCCGCTGATGCATCATAAAGCCTACTCCAAGCACCATTTAAATAAACCCAATCACCATTTACTACTGCAGGTCCAGCATCGCAGCCAGCTGGATAGGTACCGCCTGTATGGGTGCATTCATAACCAACCCAAATGTCATTACCTGTTATTGAAACAGGAGTAGCTAAAGTAATTGTATTCCAACTAGCAGCTGTAACGGTTAAAGTTTGAGAATACAATAGTGTTCCAGGAGTAGTAGGAGTACCTTGGTCATAAACTTTTAAAACACAAGGATTTGGGACATCATTTATATAGATTATTACTTGTGTTAATGACTGTCCTGTATAAGCTCCCATCATACTTGCAGGGAAGCTTGCAGCCACCTGAAATGTTCCGCCATTAGTAAGACCAATAGCGTCATCATTAACACCATTATCCCATCTTAATGTTGTAGCTTCTATATTATTGTTCGGACTATAAGAATTGTTATGTTTATTTGCAGCAGAAAAAATATTGTTATTCAATATTGTTTTTTCCTGGGCGAAGATAGAAACAGATAGAAAAACTACCATACACCATAAAAGAAAAGAACGAAAAGATTTATTCATAATGAACCTTTCAATAATTGAGTTGAAGAAAGAAATAATTAATTAGTTATTACTCTAAATAAGAAATCTTTTCATAGTTTAAGAGAATGTTAGCCAAGTCTAGTTGCAATACATATTTCAAAATCATAATGAATAATATGAATGTTTAGTTTTTTAATCAAGTTTTTTTTCAAAATACTTGAAAAATTCCTAACAATTACTTCAGGGATAGAAGTGAAAAAGAGTATTATTCATAAAGTAGAATTAGTTCTCATAGTTAATTAAACAAAATTAAGAATGAAGTAATATACTTAATCTAGAGGGTCTGAATTTCAAAGCTTCGTTAAAAAATCAGAGCTTAACATTTTCATTTTTAGCAATAGAATCTTTCTCGATTTTCTTTTTATACTCTTTTAATTTTTTAGATATAGCTAAATCAGTTAAAGCTATTATTTCAACTGCAAGTATTGCTGCATTTTTAGCACCATTGATTGAAACAGTTGCAACCGGCACACCGGGAGGCATTTGCACAATTGATAAAAGTGAATCCATCCCTTCCAAGGATTTTCCTTTAATCGGAACTCCGATAACAGGCAAAGTCGTATGAGCCGCTGTTACGCCGGGCAAATGTGCAGCACCTCCTGCTGCAGCAATAATAACTTTTAATCCTCTATCAACTGCAGTTTTGGAATACTCAGCATGCTGATCAGGAGTGCGATGCGCCGATAAAATTTTAACTTCATAACCAATATTGAAATCTTTAAAAACTTTAACCGCTTCTTCCATTATAGGAAGATCGGAATCGCTCCCCATTATTATTCCGACAATAACATTGTTTGCCATTTTATTATATCCTTTAATTGTTTTTCCAATTAATTACTTTAATTTCTTTTCCGTCTGACTGCAATAATACAGCACCGGAATAATCTGTTCTTAATATTTTAGAATTTATTTTCTGCAGATTCTCTAAAACTTTTTCTGATGGATGATTGAATTTATTTTTAATCCCTGCGCTAATTAAAGCTATCTCAGGTAATACCAGTTTTAAAAATGCTTCAGAAGAACCTGTTATACTGCCGTGATGACCTACTTTCAAAACATCCGATTTAAGAACCTTATAAAAATTAGATGCAAGATAATATTCTCCGGGATATTCACAATCGCCAACAAATAAAAATGAGTTATCACCATAAACAACTTTTAATATTCCGCTTTTATCATTACTCGATAGAAATTTATATTGAAATGAATTTGGATCATTCATATTGTAAATTTTTGTATTTCCAACTTCTATAATCTGTTTATCATAGTGATGAGTTTTCACCTTCATATCTTTAAGAAAATTTTCTAATCTTGAAGATTTTTTTGAAGAATCAGGCATTGGTCTATACACTTCTTTTATTCTGCCTGAATGAATTAAAGAAATAAATCCGCCATAATGATCAAGATCAAGATGTGAGATAAAGCCGTAATCAATTTTATCAATCCCAAGATAATCTAATAATGGTATTATAACCCGTTCGCCATTATCAATATACGGATTTGCTTCACCCGCATCAATCAAAGCTGTTTTACCGTTTGGAAACTTTATTAAAAAGGAATCTCCCTGTCCAACATCAATCATCATTACACTAAGTTTATTTTCTTCTAAAAGATTATAATCATCAAACGAAGAGTAAATTAAGATTGATGCAAAAGCTATAATTGTTATAATCAGTTTAAATAAAAATTTATTTGAATGATAAAAACTCAGTAGAACAATACTCAGAAAACCATAATAGATTAAAGAATCATATACTGAATAATTTCTTATCCACAAAAATGAAAAATCAAGTTTACCGGCAAAGCTTATAATTTTAGTTAGAATTAATGTTAACAGTTCATTTGTTGCTGCAAAATATCCCGCGATAAAAATGGAAACATATCCTATTATTACAGTTACAATTCCAATTGCAAGAATAAATCCTATCACTGGAATTACTATTAAGTTTGCAAACACAGCAACAACAGAAAGCTTACTAAAATATGCAAGTGTAAAAGGAAGCGTTCCTATCTGAGCGCTTAACGAAACAAGAGTAAACAAAAGAATATTCTTAATCCATTTATATTTGATTTTTAAACTATCAACTGACTTTTGAAATATTGGATAAATAACAGCAATTGATATCACCGCTGAAAATGATAATTGAAAACCCGGATTAAATAATTCATCCGGATTGATAAACAAAATAATAATCGCGGCTAACGAAATGGAATTTAAAAGATTTGTGCTTCGGTTAGTAATGAATGCAATTATAATAACTATGGACATTATAGTTGCACGAGTAACTGAAGGCGAAGCGCCGGTAAGCAACATAAAAAACAGTAAAGCAAGAATAGTTAGAAATGCTCTTGTATAAATTCCAAATCTGCCAAAAGCGAAAACAACAATTATCAATATATAACCAACATGTAAACCTGAAACTGCAAGAACATGAATTACTCCGGTATTTATAAATTCAGTTTTCGTATCAAAACTTATTTCACTTCTATCAGCTAGTATTAAACCTTTAAGCAAAGCAGCAGTTTCAGGATTGTGTAATTCTTTGATTTTTGAATCAATGCTTTTTCTGATTGTAAATAAAAGCGACTTGAAATAATCTTTTGAGTGATCGATAATTTTTACAGTATCAGTATCATAAACAATAAATATTCCTGAAATACCTTTTGATTTTAGATATTTATTATAATTAAACTCGCCGGGATTTCTTTCTTCCCTGCCCTTTTGATATGTTCCTGTTAGATATAATTTATTTCCGGAATTTATTTTCTCATAAAATATTTTTCTTTCCAATGAATCTGACCGAAGTTTACAAATAAGTAATTCTTTACTTGTAAAAAGCGAATCAGCTAAATACAAAGAATCAATTCTGACATTAAACTCAACTTCATAGTCTTTTGCTAACTGAACAGATGTTACTTCGCCATATAATTTTGATTTTTTTTCTTTGTAATACTTTTCAAATTCAGATTTCAGTTCATTTGATTGTAATTCAGCGATCAATAATCCGACAACAATAAAAGAGAAAAAGAGAATTGTTAAAGAAATGTAATCGTTAATTGGCTTAAGATATTTATTGATTAATAAGTATAATAAGATAAATGCAACAAATAAGAGAACTAATAACCAAGCTTCAACATTTATATAAAGATGTAAAATAATTCCAACAATAAAACCGATTGCAAACTTTATTATTGGATAATCTTTCACAAGCAATACTTTAGAATTGTTGGTTTAATATTAGTTAAATTAATTATCTCTTCAGCAAACTTTTCTGCGTGTTTACCTGCGGATATTCCAAGTGCGGGATTATTAGTATGAGTTTTAACAGAAAGATCTTCAAAATTTCCGTGGTCAGAACAAACTATCAAAGTCAGATTTGAAGAATTAATTTTCGAGAGAATCGTAAAAAGAAAATTATCTATATTGGAATATATTTGGTTAAACTCATTGGCAATTCTGTTGTGCCCCAGATGATCAGTAAGAAAAAATTCATAAAGTGTAAAATCATTTTTTTCTGCAATGTTAAGCAATCTTTCCGCTGCATTTTCTGGAGACATAACATCAAGTTTATAATTTAAATTTTTATTCCATCTTTCATTAGTTATCTCAGCAGTAAGTGCATTTCCTGCAATCACATCATTCACATCATTTAATCTCATACCGCTTAGCTTAGCTGAAAGTGCAGTAACATTTAATCTTGATTTACCTGACTCCAAATAATTAAAAAAAACTTGAGGATATGCATTTGCAAAGAATGCTTTTTTATTTGCATCAATAAATGATTTTAAAATATTTGAATCATTTATTACCGGTATCGTAGTTGAATATGGAAACGGACCAAAATGTTTTCCAATAAATTTGGGTGCATTCATTCCGCAAAAGATTGAAACCTGGCCTGTTCCGCTTTGCGGCAATCCTTCAACACCAAGATTTGCATCAACCGGAAATAAGTAACAACCGTTTTTACTTAATCTTTGATTTTCAAGAGACGGAATTTCACCAAATATTTTTTCAAATGTTTTAAATCCATATTTAAAAAAAGGATTGAATTGATAATTTTTTTTTCCAATTCCAACTCCATCAATAAATATCATTAAAACGGGATTCATTTTGCTTTATTATTTTTTGATTCAATAATAATTGTAACAGGTCCATCATTAATAATTTTTACTTTCATCATTGCACCGAACAAACCTGTTTTAACTTTATCTTCGCCAAGATTATTTTTCATTCGCTCAATAAATTTTTCATAGAGTGGTATTGCAACTTCAGGTCTTGCAGCATCAATAAAACTTGGTCTGTTTCCCTTTTGAGCGTCACCATAAAGTGTAAATTGTGATATGATCAAAACTTCTCCGTTAACATCTTTTAATGATAAATTCATCTTTTCATTTTCATCTTCAAATATTCTGAGAGACGAACATTTATCAGCAACAAATTCCATATCAGCTAAACTGTCATCAGATTTTATTCCTAAAAGTATAACTAAACCTTTTGAAATTTCAGCTTTGTAATTTTCCTTCTCTATATAAACTCCACCTTCAGAAACCCTTTGAACAACAGCTCTCATAAAAGTTCTCCTTTGATTATCCTTTCAACACCTGAATAATCTTTTGTTATTTTCAGATTTGAAAATCCGTTTTCAATCATCAACTCGTTAATAAAATTATGTTGATCTTTAGCAATCTCAAAATAAATTTGTCCGTTTGTATTTAATAACTGTTTTGAAACAGAAATTATCTTTTTATAAAATGTTAAACCATCTGAATCATCGGTTAGAGAAATTTTTGGTTCATAGTTTTTTAGTTCAGGTTCAAGTTCGTTATAATCATTCAGTGAAATATATGGCGGATTCGACACAACTAAATCAAATTTACCAAGATTTTCAACATCATCATTTAATATATCGAATTTTATAAAATTAAGATTTTCTTTTTTGAGCAACCTATCTCTGTTTTTTTCCGAAACAATGATCGCTCCTTCACTAATATCAATTCCAATTACATCTGAGTTAATTAATTTATCAGCAAGAACGATTGAAATATTTCCGCAACCGCTTCCTATATCAAGAATCCGTAATTTATTTTTATTGGAATTATCAATAATAATTTGCTCAACCAACAACTCAGTTTCAGGTCTTGGTATCAAAACATTTTCATCAACAAAAAATTTGTAACCATAAAAATCAACATAACCAAGAATATACTGAAGCGGAATTCTCATTCCCCTTTTTCTTAAGAATTCCCGATAATCATTTATTTCATTTTCTTTAAGCGGTTTATCAAAAGAAAGATAAAGCTCAAGTCTTTTACAGTTTAATACTTCTGCCAGCAATAATTCAGCATTCGCTCTTGGCGATTCAACTCCTTTTTTTTCTAAAAATGTTGTGGATAGTTTTATGCTTTCTAAAACAGTCATAATTTTATTCTGTTAAAAACCTGTAAAGTATATAACCAAAATTTATTTGAAGAGCTGTAAAAGTAATTCCGCTTATAACATCATATTTATTAGTATCATCAAGTAAATCGGGATTACCGTTTTGCTGATATTTATCATAAGTATTATCTGCTTTTAGTTTATAGTAAGCACTGAATGCACCAAGAGCAACAGCAGTAGCAGCAAGAATATGAAATGTAGATGAATAAAAGAATGATTCTTCTTTAGGAAGCTGCAATGATTTTAATGAAATAATATTTTGCTTTGCAAGATCATCAACTTTTAGACTCTCAATTGCATAGCCCGGTTTACTTAATGTCAATACTTGATTGTTCAGATCAATAAATAAAGGCGTATTACCAACAAGCGAATCACTATAAAACACATAAGCATCTTGCGGTGAAGTATCAAGATAAACTTTTTTTTCTTTTTTGAAGTTTAATTTTTTTATGGCACAATCAAATAAGAATACTGAATCAGAATAAAAAGTTTTATCCCATCTATTGCTGTTTTCTACAAGAAGTATTTTATACCAACCATCAGGATATTCGGAATCGTAATTACCGGATGTTGATACCAAGCTATCATTCACAAAAATATTAACAGGATTTAAATCTGTTTCAATAATTAATCTTGATTTACAATCCTGAGAAATTATTTCAGGAATTATAATCATTGAAACAAAAATTATTTTAATTAACAAATTCATAAGCTGCTAATTTTCCATCATCATAACCAATTAACAAAATATTATTATATAAAACCGGTGATAACTTTCCTCTTCCATCTAATTCAATCGTTTTGCTGATACTTCCATCAGACTTATTAACAAGGCTAAAAGATTTATTAAGATTTACTACAACAATTTTATTTTTAGTAATCAAAGGAGTGCTTTGAATTAAGCCGCCAAGTTTAGCTTTCCAGTTTAACGAACCATCATTCTGATTGATTGAATATAAGTTACCTTTCAGATTTCCTATAACGAGATTGTTATCATCCAAAGCAGGATTTGATTTTATCTTATCGCCCGTATCATAATGCCAGATTACTTTCCCTGTTGAAATATCCACGCAATAAACAACTCCATTATTATCTGCAAAAAAAGCTTTATCTTCTTTAACAGTAATTCCAGAAAAAACCGGAGCTGCAATTTTATTTTTATAAATTATTTTTCCGCTTTGATAATCGAGTGCAATAAAATTACCATCAATATCTGCAAGAAGTATTTTATCATTTGCCAAGGCAGGGTTCGAATAAATTTTAGATTTGATTTTTGTATTCCAGATTTCTTTAGCAAAAATTGTAATTTTCTGAACCTCACCGTTTTCTGTGCAAAGAATTATATTATCAGATTCCAAAATCATTTCTGAAACAACCCTGCCTTTAATTTCAATATTAAACAATTCATTGCCTCTGTATATATCATAAATTATCAACTCAGTTTTATTTTCATTATCAATTACAAGTGCATAGATAAGATTATAATTTTTTATAAGCGGAGCAGAAAAAACAGATCCTTTTGATCTCAGAATACCAATCTGCTTACCTGAATAAATATCAAAACAAAATATTCTTCCGCCGAGATCACTTGTAAAAACCATTGAATCTTTAACCACGACAGATGAATTCCCAAAACTTCCATAAACATCCTGATCCCAGATCTCAATCAATGAATCGGATATTTCTATAGGATAATAAAAACTTCTTTCGGGATTCCCACCGAACATTAAATGCTGTTTTTCATCCGGCTCAAATGATATTTTGATTAATGATTTAGCACAACCATAGATGAAAACAATTGATATTAAAATTACCAGAAATAAAAACCGTCTCATCAGAAATCCCATCCAAAGAAAAACTGATAAAACAAACCTGGCTGAAACCGAGTAAAATCTTTTTCAATCTTTTTACCGATATCATATCTTAAAATCAAAACATTGAATAAATTAAATCTTATACCTGCTCCAATACTTCCGTAAGTTGTCTGATAAGTATTATCCCACGCACTGCCAATATCAAAAAAAGTTGCGCCGCGAATTCCGAAAAATCCCATATCAAGAATCGGGAACTTAATTATTATCTGATCGATAAGCGGAAATCTGAATTCAACAGAAGATAGCCACATCTTTTCGCCTCTGATTGACCAGCGCGGCCAGCCTCTTAAATCCCAACTGCCGCCCATAAAATATCTTCGCGCTTCTTTTCCTTCGTTATAAAATAAACCAAGTCTTAATGCCAATGCTGTCTGATAACTTAATCTCTGATAAATACGATAATCAGCAATAACACTGAAGTAATTAATATTACTGTATTTTATATCGCTTGTATATCCGAGAAGAAGCAGTAATCTTGATCCATCAATCGGACCGCTGGGACCCCATAATGAATTATCGTGAACATAAGCTACTGAATTACTAAGCATCAGCGCTTTACGAGATGTTATTCCTTCCACTATTTCACGATCGGAATTTATAAGTGTTACAGTATATTCAAGTCTTTTAAACTTTGATATCGGATAACTGAGAAATGTAGAGCCGCCAAAACTTCTTTCATAAAAAAACTCATCTGATTCTCTTATATCATATCTGTTACCGCTGAAATTGAAAACTCCAAATCCGTAATTAACTCTTTTAGAAAGATTAATTTTTTGCATTGCAATATTAAAACTCCTTAGAATATCACTCCGCACAGTTGCTGTGTTGTATAATAAGAACAAATATTTATCATCTCCGAGCAAATCACTAATGCCCAATATTGCACCGCCGCTTGTTCCAAAAACAGGATTGGTTGATACAACACCGGTTGCAAGATCAAGAGAATATTCTTTTTCATATTCAACTTTTTTAATATCAGATGTATTACCAATAAAATCTGCAAGCCATTTGCCTGATGCTTTACTCAGGTCCATTGTTATTGTTTCAGTTGAATCTTTGTTCTCATTATTTAAATTCATCTTGTAAAGGTGAAATGAAAAATTCCTGAAACCTGCGAAAATTAAAATTGAGTCATTCATCAATCGCGGATCAAAAGCACTGGTTAGAAAGTGAGTTACTTTATTAAGTACTTTTATTTCAGAATTTTGTTCAGGATTCATACTCCAAACATTTCTTATTCCATCAGCATCAGAAGTTATAAATAATTCCTTTCTATCTTTTGATAAAACCGGATTATAATTATTGAATTGGCTGTAAGTTAAATACTTGATCTCTTTAGAAGTGAGATTATAACTGAAGATATTATAATTTTTTTGAAAAGCACCTGAGGTTCTGTCGGATGAAAAATATATTTCATCATTAAAACCAAAACTAGGCTCTCTATCATCGTAATAATCATTTGTTAACCTTGTTAATGAATCCTGAACTAAATCATAAATATAAATATCACTGTATCCTTTCTGATCAACTGCCTGAAAAACAATTCTGTTCCCGTTTTCAGAGAACTTTGGTGAAGTCATAAAAATAAGATTATCTTTTTGCAGAGTTTTAATAATCCGTTCTTCTTTAACCGAGAAAAAATGAATCGCATCTGTTGCATCGCTCTTTGCAACAAAAGCAAGTAATCCATCCCTGGAAATATCTATTGCGGATTGCAATAAATGAAAAGCCTCAAGTTCAGATGTTTGTTCAGCAGCAATAACTAATTCAGGATCTTTAGCAGGCATTAAATCTTCATTTAACTCAACCCTGTAAATTGAAGAGTATCCTGTTCTGTTTGCAATAAAATAAATATAATCTTTATTATTCTGTTTATAATGAACCGGAGAAAAATTAAAACCAAAATCAGTTAATTGTTCTGCACCGACATTAAGAGGAGTTTCTGATTGATAAAGCGGAAAATATTTTTTTCTAAGATAATACTGCCATTCAATATCTATCTGCTCAATCTTCATTCCCAAAACATCTTCAATCACATCATTGAACGATGAATACATCCAGAAATTGTCCAGCATCAATTCGATTTTTTCAGTTCCGTATTTCTCACTAACAAACTCTAGAAAGCTCTGTCCTTCTTTATACATTAAAAAGCTTCCGGATATTTTCCAGATGTTTTCAATTCCGAAATGATAATTATTTAATACGGCATCACGCATAACCATTTCAGCCTGTGCATCAGGTTTTGTGGAATAATATTCAGCAAGTCCTTCAACAAACCACAATGGTGGCATCCGGTCTGTTGGTAATCTGTGATCACGTAATACTCTGAATATTTTATTCGTCATAAAAACGTGCACAAGTTCGTGACTGATAACATGTCTGAAATCAGTTAATGAACCTGTTGAAGGAATTACAACTCTTCCCTTTAAAAATTCAAAAAAGCCGCCAACTCCTTCAGGTATAAAACCCGGTGTAACATTTGTCTGCTGAAAATGGTTTGAAGTATTATAAAAAATAAGCGGAATTTTTCTTGTAATGATATTATTCATTCTGACTTTCAGTTCATCAAAAACTTCTTCAGCAATTCCGGCACCTATTTCAGCGATATTTTCAGTTTCTCCGTAATAATAAACATTAAAATGTTCTGTACGGAGAATCTTCCAGTCAAAGTTTTCATATTGAACTTTGTTTCTGCCGAAGTAATAGAACTGTGCATTTGAAATCTGATAAAATATCAGACAAAGCAGCAGTGAATATTTCAATGTGCCTTTCAAAAGATAATTTTTGTTTTTGTCAGCTTAGTTTTTCTTTTAGTGTGTGGATATTATCAATTTCACTTGGATCATATCCTCTTAATAAACCTGTGTAATAACTTATCCAATCTGCTAGATAAATCAAATCCAATAGCCTTACCTTAAAATTTTCTTCATTACTTTTTATATTAATAATTTCTACACCGGCTTTTTCAAATAATTCTTTAAGGATGGTAAATCTTTTTTTAGTCTGTGGATGATAAGTATCATCAATTATGTTAATAATCTTTGCATGAAATACTTTTTCCTGATACGATTCCCAGCCTATAATTTCGTTGTGATTCATTTCAGGTACTTCGTGATGAAATGCATGCAATTTGGAATTTTCATTAAGCTGACATTTTAATCTGTAACCGACCGAGTTTGTAGAATCCGATACAGAATAAACAACAGGAATAAATCCTATTAACGATTTTGCAATTGTAACTGCCTGATTATCTTCAGATGAATATGATAATCCTTTTTCCTGCAAGATAAGCTTTATCTTTTCTACTAAAGCTGTATGATCACTTATCAATTTTAAATTCTGGAATAATTTTAAAAGCGAAAAGAAACTTAATCCGAGCGCATAACGCGGCTGAAATCCTTTTTGCAGTTTAATGTTATAAATATTATTTGCTTTTGCTATCTCTTCAATTTTTCCGCCTGTTGAAATACAAATTATTTTGCAATTTGATTTTATTGCCTGACTCAATGCAGAAATAGTTTCTTCTGTATTTCCGGAATATGAAGAAGCAATAAATAATGTTTTCTCATTTGCATATTTTGGTATAAGATAATTTCTGTTAACTGAATAAGGAATTGTAAGCTCATCAGCTAAAAAGTTTCTCAACAAATCAGCACTTATTGCCGATCCGCCCAATCCGCTAACAATTATGTTACTGATATCTTTTTTGTTAATCTCAGGTAAATTTAAATCATTGTGCCAGGCATATTCAATTTGCTGATATGAATTAATCAGAACATTAAACTGATTCTGCGGATCATATTTTTTTACATATTCAGTTATTTTCATAATTAAATAATATTCCTTGTTCTTGAAATGTTATTGTCTTCAAAAAATTTCTGTACCTTCTTTTGAATATCTATTTCTGTTTTACATTGTAAACATTCATTGGCAAGAATTTTTGCTTTCTTAAATTCAAAATTTCTTATGATTCTTTTTGCATTTAATATCGTTGCCGGACTCATACTTAGCGAGTCTAATCCCAAACCAACCAATAAAGGTATTGCAAGAGTATCTGCTGCCATTTCACCACAAATGCTGACCGGCACTTTGCCTTTTTTTGCTTCTCTGACAATGTGCGCAATTGTTCTGATTACAACAGGACTAAATTCCTGGTATAAATTTGAAACCAGATCATTACCTCTGTCAACTGCCATTAAGTATTGAATTAAATCATTTGTGCCGATACTAACAAAATCAATTTCATCGGAAAACTCTTTAGCCATTACTGCAGCAGAGGGCACTTCTACCATTATTCCGATTTTCATCTGATTATCGAATTTTACTTTTTCTTTTCTTAACTCACTTTTACATTCCTGAATCAATTTTATAGAGCGCCAGATTTCTTCAAGCGTTGTAATCATCGGAATCATAAATTTTAAATTTTTATTTTCACTCGCTCTTAAAACTGCACGGATCTGAGCTTTAAATAAGTTTTCATTTTCCAGCAGAAATCTGATTCCGCGTAAACCAAGAAAAGGATTCGGTTCTTTATATTCATTAATCCTGAATTTATCTCCGCCAATATCATAAGCTCTTATAGTTAAAAACTTAGGATACATTCTTGAAGCAAGATTAGAATAAATTTCTGTCTGTTCATTTTCATCCGGAAAAGTTCCAAGCTCATTTAGGATTTGTTCGGTCCGGTAAAGTCCAATTCCGTTTGCACCAGTTGTAAGTACTAAATCAATTTCTCCCGATACATCAACGTTGGCTTCAATATTAATTATCTTACCATCCAGTGTTTTAGCCGGTAAATCCTTTAATTCTTCTAAACCCTTCTGCAGCTTAATAAGTTTATCCTGCTTTGCTCTGAAAAATTCCAGCTGAACTTCAGTCGGATTTATAATTACATAGCCGTGGAAACCATCAACAATAATTTGTTCACCATCTTTTATCATTTGAGTTGCTTTTTGTGTTCCAACAACTGCAGGCAGATTAAGTGATCTTGAAATAATTGCAGCGTGGGAAGTTAATCCTCCGTGATCAGTAACAAATGCTAAAGCTTCTCTTCGTGAAAACAGTAATGTATCAGCCGGTGTTAATGCTTCACTTACAACTATAAGATTTTTTTCAATTTTGGATTGCCAGCGTTTCTTTTGCAGATTACGGATTATTCTTTGTTTTATATCTTCAATATCATGAGCACGCTCTTTCATATATGATTCGTGCGATATTATCATCAACTCCTGATATTTAGATATCTCATCAGATACTATAAATTCAGGCTGAACCATTTCATTGCGGATTCTTTGCTTTATATGCTCTAAAAGAATAGGATCATCAAGAATCATTAATTGAGCTTCAAATATTGCAGCACGAACCTCATCCATTTTTTCACGTGCAAAACCAAATATTTTATTCAGTTCTTTTTTTGATTGTTTTAATGCTTCCTGAAAATTATTTATTGCTTCATCAGCATTTGTAATAGGAGCCTTATTTATTTCCAGTTTTTCTTTTGAAAACAAATATGCTTTCCCGATCACAATTCCCGGAGCAGCGGCAATTCCGGCAATTTTATTTTCCGAGCTTTTATAAATTTCTTTGAAAGATTTCATAACTCATCAAACCCCCTTTCAAAATATGCTGATATTTCATCACAGGCTTGTTGTTCATCCGGACCATTAAAAGTTAATTTTAATTCTGAACCTATCTCAGCGGCTAAAGTCATTACTCCAATGATGCTTTTACCATTGATATTCATTCCATCACGATAAATAAAAAAATCGCTTTTGTATTTTGCAGCAAGTTTAACAATAGTTGCTGCTGGTCTTGTATGCAAGCCGGCTTTATTCACAATCTTTACTGTTTTTTCTATCATTATTTATTTCTTTTAATTAAAAAATCTGCAAGCCAGTAAAAAATTTCTATTCTGGATTTATTTGATAAATTATCTATTGACCTTAAAGCATTCTGAGTATATTTTTTTATCGCTTTTTTAGACTCATCCAACACACCTAATTTTTCATAAAGTCTTTTGTACTTTTCAATTTGATTTGAACGGATCCCTTTATTCTTAATAACTTTTAACAAGTCTTCTTTATCTTTTCCAACTGCTTTATCTAAAGCAACAAGGAACAGAAATGTTTTCTTACCTTCAAGTAAATCCCCGCCGATCCTTTTTCCAAACTCAGCTTTATCTGCAGTAATATCAAGTAAATCATCCTGAATCTGAAAAGCAATACCTAAATGTTTTCCATAATCTGACAATGATTTAATGTCATTATTTTTTCCATTTCCAAGATAAGCACCAATTTCACAGCAAGTTTGAAGCAATGCAGCAGTTTTTTTTGTTATCATATCGATATATTCTTCAAGAGTAACATTTGCTTGTCTCTCAAACTCTGTATCAAGGCTTTGTCCTTCACATACTTTTACTAATCCGTTTGTAAATGAACAAATTACCTGTTGAGCATTTATATAACAATCTTTTAACAAATATTCGTATGCAACAGCTAAAAGAGAGTCACCTGCAAGTATTGCAGTATTTAAATTATACTTTTTATGTAATGTAAGATTCCCTCTTCTGAGATCAGCATTATCCATTATATCATCGTGCACCAATGTAAAATTATGCAGCATCTCAACCGATAATGAAGCATTGTAAACTTTATGCGGCTTTGTGCCAACAGCCATTGCAGACAAGATAACAAGTAAAGGTCTTAATCTTTTACCACTGCTTTCTAAAATATAGGATGACGGACCGTATAATGATTCAGGTTCTCTTTTATTTAAAGCACTAGCGAGTTTTTTATCAATTATAACTCTTTGCTGTTCATAGAATTTATTGTATTTACTGTAAGATGATTCTTTCAAAACAGAAATTCCTTTTTGATGATTTTATCTTTTCTTAATTCATTAAGATTTTCAGAACCGGTTAAGAACATTACTTTTTTAAGATAATCAAACCAGCCTTTAATAAGAGCTGTAACATCTTCTTCACCATTTTTAATAAGTGTTTGTAAAATTATTCTTGCAGAAGCTACTAAATCAGAACCAAGGGCAAATGCAACAGCTAGATCGTTTGCAGTGTTTATTCCGCCTGAACCGATAAGATGAAATTTAAATTTCTTTTTAAGCGGATAAATTTCCTTCAAACAATAAGCAGTTGGTAATCCCCAATCCCAAAAAGGATTTTGAGTTTCTTTGTTTCGCAAAATTTCAACTCCAGCCCAGCTTGTTCCGCCTGCACCAGCTACATCAATTCCTTTTACTCCGATTTCTAATAATTTAATTGCAGCACTTTTACTTATACCTGAGCCAACCTCTTTAATAAAAATCGGAACATTAGATTTATTTACCAGCTTCTCAAGTTTTTTTAGTAATCCTGTAAAATGCGGCTCACCTTCTTTCTGAATTAATTCCTGTAACGGATTTAAATGGATATAAAACGCATCTGCTTCAAGCATATCAATAAGCTTAAGAATTGAGTTTAAATCTTTTGATTGAACCAATTGTGCTGCACCAATATTACCAAAAACCGGAACAGCGGAGGCATTCTTTCTGATTATTTTATAACTGTTATGAAATTTTTCATTTTCCAGTGCTTGTCTTTGGCTTCCAACCCCAATTGGAATTTTTAAATTTTGCGCAACATTAGAGAGTCTTTCATTTATCAATTCAGCCTCACTTGTTCCGCCGGTCATACAAGAAATTAAAAACGGATAATCGATATTGTAAGAAAATAATTTTGTCTTAAAAGATATTTTGGAAAGATCAACTTCTGTTATAGCGTTGTGAATAAATTCATATTTTTCAAATCCACTTGTTTTAGATTTAAAAGAAACATTGTCAGTAAGACAAAGATCAATATGTTCCTTCTTTCTTTTAGATATATCTTTTATGGATTCTGTCATTTATGAATTGCTATAAACTTTAGATGCAAAATATATAAAATAAAATAAAGTTGCAGTTCCCTTAAAAGATAAACCCGTTTTTAAGTATTTGTTTTTTCTTAATCACGTTATCTAAATTAAAATTCATTCTTTATTTTTAACCATTGATAAATTAATTGTTCTAAGGAAAAATATGAAAAAACCGCATCTTTCTTTCTGGCAAATCTGGAATATGTCCTTTGGCTTTCTTGGAATTCAATTTGGCTTTGCTCTGCAGAATGCGAACGTAAGCAGAATATTTGAAACTCTCGGTGCAAATATAGATGCAATCCCGATTCTATGGATTGCAGCACCGGTTACAGGACTAATAGTTCAGCCAATTATCGGTCATATGAGCGATAAAACCTGGAACAGACTTGGAAGACGGAGACCATTCTTTTTAGTGGGTGCATTGCTTGCATCGGCTGCAATTATTTTTATGCCCAATTCACCAGCACTTTGGGTTGCTGCCGGAATGCTATGGATTATGGATGCATCAATAAATATTTCGATGGAACCATTCAGAGCATTTGTCGGTGATATGCTGCCATCCGAACAGCGCACTGTCGGATTTTCAATGCAGAGTTTTTTTATCGGTGTTGGTGCAATTGTAGCTTCTGCCTTGCCGTATATGATGACAAACTGGTTTGGTATATCCAACACTGCTGCGCCTGGCGAAATACCGGATTCAGTAAAATTTTCTTTTTACATCGGAGGAGCAGTTTTTTTACTTGCTGTTTTATATACAATCTTCACAACAAAAGAATATTCACCTGAAGAATTAAAAAAATTCAGTGAACACGAAAACAAGTCTGATACAAAAAGATCATTTTCTGATATTCCGATTTCATCTTCGGCATTTAATAAATACGGACTGATTTGGATCATTGTTGGGTTAATCGGTTCAGCAATTCTTTATTTTATTCTTCACGAAAGTGATTACGGACTTTATGTGCTTTTTATCGGTTCAGTAATTTTTGGTCTGCTGCAATTGTTTGCCGGATTTATTACTAACCAAAATAAAACTTCATCAGGTTTAGTATCAATTTTAAATGATCTTTACAAAATGCCTAAGACAATGAGGCAACTTGCTGTAGTTCAGTTTTTTACCTGGTTCGCATTATTTGCAATGTGGATTTATACAACACCGGCAGTTACTCATCATATTTACGGTGCAATTGATCCGGCATCGGAGTTGTATAATCAAGGAGCAGATTGGGTTGGAGTTTTAATGGCTGTCTATAATGGTTTTGCAGCTATTATGGCTTTTGCAATTATGTGGATTGCTAAACTTACAAATCGTAAAACCGTACATATGATATCGTTAATCATCGGGGGAATTTCATTTGCATCTTTTTATGTAATTAAAGATCCAAACTTGCTTTTAATTTCAGAACTTGGAATCGGATTAGCCTGGGCATCAATTCTTGCTATGCCATATGCAATTCTTGCTGGTTCACTTCCTGCAGAAAAGATGGGAGTTTATATGGGCATTTTTAATTTCTTCATTGTAATTCCACAAATAACTGCTGCAGCAATATTGGGATTTTTTGTAAGATCTATATTTAATGGTGAAGCAATCTATGCACTTTTACTTGGCGGAGTTTCATTGATCTTTGCAGGTGTCTTTACAATGTTTGTTGATGATGTGGATTAAAATAATTTCTGAATTAATTCAGCTTTAGAAATTGACAATTGATTTGATATTTCTTTCAGAATATTATTCAATGTTCCAATCTTAATCGGGTTGTGATTAGGTATTGTGATATGAAATTGATTTTCATTTATTACAATTGATAATCTTATATGACTTCCGACCTGTATTGTTTCTTAAAACCAATTTTATTTAATGCTTTAATTAAAGTTTTCGCATCAACATCACGGGGAATTTTCATAAAGCTATTTGTTCTTCTCTTAGAAATCTTATATTAATAAAAGCAGGCATTTCATTCTCATCAAAATGGCAGCGAACTGCTTCTAAAATATTTTTCTTAATTTCATCTTCAGATTCACCTTCAGTAAATATAGGAAACCCAACAGCTTTTGCTTCAAAACCGCCGTCTAAAGATTCCTCAATCAAAAAAATAATTTCCTTGTTTTTCATTACTTCTCCTAAAATTCTATATGAAAATAACAATTAATCACGATTGAAAAATTACCACATCGAATCAATCGGATAACCTGCCCTGATGTTTTATCTTAAATCCGAAATAGAAATACAGAAAGGACTATTTAAATATCAAAAAAAGGGATAAATTAGAGAAAAAAATATTCACCAATTGGGTGAAATAAATTTTCAACAATACTTATTCTTC